>JBCCZW010000359.1:0-5185 GCA_039186805.1 Verrucomicrobiota bacterium | reverse complement strand
GAGCCATCGACGTCCGCGTCGGTCATGATGATTATCTTGTGGTAGCGGGCTTTTTCGATATTAAAGCCGCCGTCGCCTTCCACGTCGCCGATGCCGGTGCCGATGGCGGTGATCATGGTGCGGATTTCGTTGTTTGAAAGCACCTTGTCGATACGAGCCTTCTCGGAATTGATGAGCTTACCGCGGAGAGGCAGGATGGCTTGGGTGCGACGGTCGCGGCCTTGCTTGGCCGAACCCCCTGCGGAATCACCCTCCACGATGTAGATTTCGGATTCTTCGGGCTTACGGGAAGAACAGTCAGCTAGCTTGCCGGGGAGACCACCGCCGCCGAGAGCGGACTTTCGAACGGTTTCGCGCGCCTTGCGGGCCGCTTCGCGTGCGCGTGCGGCGTTGAGACACTTGTCGATGAGGCGCTTGGCGAGCTTGGGATCGGTTTCGAAGTAGTACTTGAGGCGTTCGCCGACGATTTTTTGGACGATGCCGTCGACTTCGCCGTTGGAGAGCTTGGTCTTGGTTTGGCCTTCGAAGCGTGGTTCGGGGACCTTGACGGAAATAACCGCTACGAGGCCTTCGCGGGCGTCGTCGCCGGTGATGGCGGGGTCCTTGTCCTTGAGAAGGTTGTTGGAGCGGGCGTGCTGGTTGACCACGCGAGTGAGCGCGGTACGGAAACCGGAAAGGTGGGTGCCGCCTTCTATATTAAAGATGGAGTTGGCGTAGGCGAAGATCTGCTCGTTGTAGGAATCGTTGTACTGCATCGCAACGTCGACGGCTATGGCGGGAGCGTCTGGCTCCTTTTCGTTTTGGACGCTGTCGCTGAAGGCGATAGGTTCTTCGTGGAGAATGTTCTTCGAGCGATTGAGGAAGCGGATGTACTCGGAGATGCCGTCCTTGAATTCGAAGTGCTCGCTCTTGTTGCTGCGCTCGTCGGTGAGCGTGATGCTCACGCCTGGATTGAGGAAGGCGAGCTCGCGGAGGCGCTTGGCGAGGATGTCGTAGTTGAAGACGAGAGTGGTTTGGAAGATCTCGGGATCTGGCTTGAATGAGATCTTGGTGCCGGTGCGTTGGGTGTCGCCGACTACGGTGAGCTCGCGGGTGGTAAGACCGCGGCTGAAGCTCATTTGGTGGATTTTGCCTTCGCGGCGAACTTCCGCTTCGAACCATTCGGAGACGGCGTTCACGCACTTGGCGCCGACGCCGTGCAGACCGCCGGAGACTTGGTAGGCTCCTTTGCCGAATTTGCCGCCCGCGTGGAGGTTGGTGAGTACGAGCTCGAGGGCGGGGATGTTGTACTTCGGGTGGATGTCGACCGGGATGCCGCGGCCGTCGTCCTCGATAGAGCAAGAACCGTCGAGGTGGATGTTGACCTTGATTTCCTTACAGAAGCCTGCAAGGGATTCGTCGATCGAGTTGTCTACGACTTCGAAAACGCAATGGTGGAGACCTCTTTCATTGGTATCTCCGATGTACATATCCGGGCGTTTTCGGACTCCCTCGAGACCTTCGAGTTTTTGGATATTAGAAGCATCGTAGTCGGCAGCTCCATCGTAGTTGACTTCAGGGTTTTCAGCGTCGTTCGTAGAATCCATATAGATCGATCTGTAAGGAAAAAATGTTCTCAAAATGTTGCGCGTCTCACAACTAAAATCCTTGAGAAAAAGCGGGAAATGAAAGCGCTTGGAGAAGTCCGCGCAAGGCCAATTAATGGCTTCAGCGCGATTTCAGGGGCTTTCAGGACTAATTGTCCGAATTTTCTTTGCTTCGGGGCTGGGAATGTCGCTTGGTTTGAGGAGATTCCACTAGAATTTAGGAAATGAAGTTGTCGGTGAAATTAGAATACGCCTGTCGAGTGCTCGTTTGCTTGGCGAAACGCCATGGAGCGGGTGAGATTCTGAGGATTGAAGAGATGGCGTTAGAGGAAGAAGTGCCGGCGAATTACCTGGCTCAGATCCTGAGTGACTTGAGAAAGGGCGGGATGGTGCTCAGCAAGCGTGGAAAGCAGGGTGGCTATCTTCTCGCGAGGGCTCCTGAGGAAGTGAGTTTATGGGATGTCGTTTTGTTGGTGGAGGGCGAAGCCTTTGGCGGAGCGGTTCAGATAGCCGGGGCCTCGGGGCAGACAGTCTCTGAGGCGTGGGGTAGGTTGCGGAAGGGGTTTGAGGAGATGGCTAAGGGCGTGACGCTGCGGCAGCTGGTGGACTCGAGTGTTAAGGAGCAAATGTATTATATTTAGTTATCAGCTATTGGCTTTTAGCTCTCACTTGCGGGTCCTATCTTGACGCGTTTAGGGAATGCGCGTCCAATCGCGGCGTTATGGCCAGCGATTGGAAAAACCAGCTCCTCATCCTTCAAGATCGCGACATGAAGTTGCGCCAAATCGAGTCGGAGCTCGAATCGCTGCCAAAGGAGCGAGAGGATTGCAAAACGAAGATTAAGTTCTTCGAGACGAAGATCGAAGATGGGCGTCAGAAGGTCAAAGAGCTGGAGGTCTCCGGGAAACTGGTCGAGAGTGAGATGGGCGAGGTGGAAGCTCAGATAGTAAAATACAAGAACCAGCAGTTGCAGGTTAAGAAGAATGAAGAGTACGCGGCGCTGACTCATGAGATCGAAATGGCGGAGGCTAAGATCGGCGATTTCGAAGAGAAGGAGTTAGAAATTCTGTACGCGCTGGACGAGGCGAAGAAAGACCAAGAAAATGATGAGAAGAATCTCCATGAGCAGATAGATGCGGAGAAGCGTTTTCTGGGTCGCCTTGATGAAAAGGAGGCGAATCTGAAGGCTGACATCGGTTCGGCGAAAGAGAACCTGGAACAGGCAAAGGATGGAGTTGCGCGGCCGACCATGTCGAAGTACCTGAGCGTGGGTCGCGGTTTGAAGTTTCCCATAATGGTAGCCATGCGAGATGGCAAATGCATGGGCTGCCACATGAAGGTCAGCGCGGCGGTCGAATCGGACGTGAAGTTGGGTAAGGAGATTACGACCTGCGATAACTGTAACCGGATTTTGTATTGGGAAAGCTGATTGGAGCAGCGTCTCAAATATTTCTTAGAACCCAGATTATAAGTGTATGAAGAAATTGATTACGATGCTAGCAGCGGCTGGAGCTGTTTATATCCCGATATCGAAGGCGGCTGAAGATGGCGCCTCAGAGATTGCTGCGGAACTTGTCGAACTGATAGATCCTGGAAAGACCTTTAAGGCAGCGTTTTTGCCTGCGATCGAGGGACAAATGAAACAGCAGTTTGCCGCTTTGGGGCAGGAGAAGTTAGATAAGGTGATCGAGGCCTGCGCCGTTTTTGGAGACAGCATTGCGAATGATCCGGACTTCGCTCTCGGGATCGCGACCATGTATGCTGAGAGGTTTTCTAAGGGAGAGCTAGAATTCTACAAAACGGATGTTGGGAAAAAGTTCATTAACGAAATGCCAGGATTGACGGTCGAGAGTGGAGCTTTGGGCGAGAAGCTAGCTGCGAAGCACAACGCTGCGTTTCAGGCTCAGCTTCAGGCGGCGCTCGCGTCCCCTTAGCTTAAGTTTGGGATTTTGTGATTCAGCCTTCGATTTCTTGAAGATCGAGGGTTTTTTGCTTTTTGGAGGTGCGGTACAATCGGCTTGCTACGATTGGGCGACGGGGATTGGTTGGTCGGTCTAGCTCCGGAGCCGCGCATTCGCTCCGATGTTCTTTTATAAGATAGTTGGAGAGGAAAGTCCGGACGTCGCAGGGCAGGATTCCTTGTGAAAATGAGGGAGGTTCGCTTTAAGGCGGATCGACGGACAGTGCCACAGAAAACAGGTAGCCCATGCTTCGCTCCACTTTGTTGAGCTTTGCAGGGTCATAGTGAAAAGGTGGGGTAAGAGCCTACCGCCGTTGGAGTGATCTGGCGGGCAGGGTAAACCCAATCCGACGCAAGACTAAATAGGGGGCAGGGCGGCCCGTCTGCTAATGCCCCGGGTAAGTCGCGTCTTTCGCGAGAAAGAGTCTCCCCTTGGGGAGTTCAGAAAAATGAATGCGGTTTCGTTTCGATGATTCGAGATACAAAATCCGGCTTATAGGCTCCGGAGCTAGCCTGATCGGCGGCCTTCTAGAACTTTTTCTGCCTGGATGAGCCAATTGCTTGACATGCGGAAAAAAGGGAGGAATATCCGCCCCTCTTATGGCAAATACTAAGTCAGCACTCAAAAACCATCGTAAGACTCTGAAGCGCACTTTGCACAATCGTTCGCGCAAGAGCCGTCTGAAGACGTTGGCCAAGAAGGTTGAATCACTTGCCGCATCTGGCGACAAGGACGCCCTTAAGGCCGTAGCCAGCGAGTACGTTTCCGCCACGGACCGTGCCGCGAAAACGAATTTGATCCACGCCAACAAAGCGGCCCGCGTTAAGTCGCATGTTGCTAAGCTTTTGGCTGCGTAAGAATTTTTCCTCTTCCTATTGAGAGCCCCCATGCGTTTTTTGCGAATTGGGGGCTCTTTGTTTGAAGTTAGAATGATGAAGGCAGAATTAAGAAGTCGATCTTGGCTCTGGAGAACTGGGGGAGGTTGTTGTGGCCGATAAGGCTCCGTTTATTTCCTTTCCTGAAGGGTACTTGGGATCGCGTTCGGCGAAGTTTCCGCTGATTGCTGATACGGATGAGTATTTCGCGATTAACAAGGAGGCGGGTTTGGCTTGTTTTCAGCATGATTGGACGCAGGGGAAACCAGACTTCACGGCTGCGCTGCGTCGGGAGTTGATTGGGGGGAAGCCTCAGTTGGCTCGCTTGGGGATCGAAGGGGTATTCCGGATCTTCAATCTGGATGCTGAGGTAAGCGGGGCGACGCTCTATGCGAAGACAGAGGCAGCGGAGGAGAAGATTAAGAATGCCTTCGGTTCGAGGCAGATTCGGATGTTCTACCATTTTTTAGCGACAAACGAATCGGGTGAGAGGGAGTTAGCGTCTGACTTGCCCTTGGCGAGGCACTTTCAGGAGCGTCGCATGCTCGTCTCTCACAAGACGGGGAAGAAGTGCAAGACGCAGTTTCGCTTCTTGCGGAATTTCGGTCAGTTTGAGCTTTGGGAGGCCGAGACCTTGGACATGCGGACGCATCAGATCCGGCTCCATGCCGCTGAGCTGGGACTCAGCATCGTCGGGGAAGAAGAGTATGCTAAGGGCGAGAAGATATTGCTTTCCGGCATCAAAAGAGGATATCGCCCTTCG
>JBCCZW010000358.1:0-5196 GCA_039186805.1 Verrucomicrobiota bacterium | reverse complement strand
GCTCCGTGTGTTCGTGTTCCTTATCAATCGTCATTGTACGACCTTTGGGGTCTGGATTGATATAGGGAGGTCTTTAAAAAATCGCTAAGCGATAGGGAATTATTGGATACGATGAGCGCTGTTCCTTCGATTGAAGCCCCTTGGCGCGGAGAGTTCCTATCCCTTGAGCGCTTTACGCAATTACGAGGGTTTTACTCTCTATTCGAGTATTAGGGAAAGGTAAGGAGATGGGGTAGGTAGAGGAGAAAGAGATATGAAGGGTTTGAGTGCGGATGCTAAAAAACCGCACTTTTGGGAGTGCGGTTGGCAGGAAAGGGAGCGAGGATTGGTTTACGGGTTGCCGACCGCGACCTCATTCAAGGTTTAAGTAGGCGAGTTCGGCAGGCGTCAGGTCGATATCCATTGCAGGCATTGAAGTGCGAGTTTCCTTAAGGAAGCGGGGACCAATCAAGGAAAAGGAGTTGAAGGGCTGGCAGAGTACGAAGGCGGCGGCGATGCTGATGGGCGCGACGTCGTATTTCTCTGCGAGTTCGATGGCTCTTTCCTTTCGCCTGAAGTTGTTTTCCGAATACCAACAGCGAACGAGTTCGCCGTCTTCGGTTTTGTCGGGGGCGGAGCGCTCGGTGAAGAAACCGCGAGCTTGGCTAGACCATGCGAAATTGGCGATACCGCTTTCAAGTAGGAATGCGCGGCTTGGGGCGTCCGACACGGAAAGGCAGCCTGCCCAGACAGGATCTACCATTCGCGCCAGGCTGAAGTTGTTGCTGATGAGGCTGAAGCCTCGTTTGCCTTTTGCGGCGGCGTATTCATTGAAGGCTTTGACTCTTTCGAGTGTCCAATTCGATCCGCCGAAGACTTGAATCAGCCCTTGGTCAGCGAAGTCGTTGTACATATCTACGAACTCGTCGACCGGGATATCGAGGTTGTCGCGGTGGAGCATGTAGACGTCGATGTGGTCCGTTTGCAGCCGATCGAGAGAGGCCATTAGCTGTTCGCGGGCATCGGCTGGATTGCACTTGGGCGTGTGACCGCCTTTGCCGACGATTACGATCTGATCGCGGTTGCCTCGATTGCGGAGATAGGCTCCGAGGAGTTTTTCTTGCAGACCTGCCCCGTAAATCCAAGCGGTGTCAAAGGTGTTGCCCCCGCGTTCGATGAAATCGTCACACATGATGGACATGTGGGGAAGCGTCCGTTGATTGTCTAAGCCGAGCACGAAGCGAGAGGGGCGTTTTTCCAATCCCTTCAGCTCGCCGTACTTCATATGGTTATGATCTTTGACTGCCAGCGGACGGCGGGTGACGGTGGGAATGTTCGCCTCGATCTTTTCGGATTCGTATTCGAGCCCGATTTGAGAACGCCAAAGGTCCATCTGCTGCATGCCGTCGAGAGTTTCTTGAGGGGTGATCCCGGGAACCGGAGAGTCCGTCTCGAATACGAGAGAAGCGAAATGATCGGCTTCCATGCCGTAGAGGCCTCGTGGATCGTTGCCGGTAATGCGCTCGGTGTCTGAACCGATGTGCAGGTCGAATGCCCAATCGCCGCCTTCTCGACTGATTATCCAGGGAACTTGGATTTCAATCCAACCTTTGGAGCCGTAGACGCGGGCGTAGTTTTGTTGGGAGACGCGGACGCCGGTTGATATTTGGGCGAGGATTTCTCCCTCGAATTTGAGATCGGCGACTGCATAGCCGTCGACTCCGGTTTCTTTCACAAGAACGCCTTGCGAGCTGAATGAGATCGGATTGGCGTAGGCTTGACCGTTTGCTACTCCTGCTATCAGGCGAGCAAATGATAACGGGTAACCTCCTACATCTAGTATTCCGCCGCCGGCGAGGGCGTTATCGAAGACGCGCCGTTCAGGGTCGAAGGAGCTTCCGCCACCGAAGCTAAAAGTGGCCTGAATGACCCGAATGTCGCCGATTACACCGGAACGGACAAGTTCGCAGACTTTTGCCGTTTGGGGGTGGCAGCGGTACATGTAAGCCTCCATGAAAGCGACTGCGTTGGCTTCGGCGGCTTCGACGATGGCCATGGCTTCGGCGAAATTGATGCCCACCGGCTTTTCGCATAGCACGTGCTTGCCGGCTTCTGCAGACTTGACTGCCCACTCGGCGTGGAAGACGTGGGGATTGGCGATGTAAACGGCATCGATTTCAGGATCGCTCAAAAGCTCATCGTAGGAGCCGTAAGCCTTTGGCATGCGGTGCTTTTTCGCGAATTGCTGAGCGGATTCGGAATTACGGCTGGCGGCGGCGACGAGTTTACCCGCGTGGGAAGTGTTTACTCCCGCTGCAAAGTGGTTGGCTATGGTTCCTGGAGCGAGGATTCCCCAATTGAGAGTTTTCATGGGCTAAGAAAAAGAGATTCGCCAGCTTGCATGGCGAAGAGGAGGTTGACGATTGGTAAAAGGGAAAGGGGTACAAAAAATCCGCAGCTTGCGGCACTGAAAAAGAAAAGTTCTAAGATTCCCCTAATCCGATTGAACCTTGCAGATTCGCTGTAAGCTGCGGATTTAAAGATGTGAACAAGCTCTGATCTGAAAGTAAAATTAAATTTTTGCTCCAATTGAGTTTTTTTCATGAGACTGCGCATGAATGTAACGAAAGTCGTTCTGCTTAGGTATGCGGAATTGGGATACGCGGTGACTTCTGTTGAATGTGATGGGAGGATTTTGTCGCGGTGTCAGAAACTCGGATGATTGGGGTTTGGCCGAAGGTTTTAGGTTGCGGTAGTCTAGGCAATAACGTCGTGTGTGACAGTGGATTATGAGACCTGGCAGTGGTTCTTTTTCTCGCTTTCGGCGTTGATTATAGGGATGAGCAAGTGCGGCGTACCGGGCTTAAGTATCCTGAATGTCGCGATTTTTCAGAATCTGCTCCTGTCTAAGGATGCGACTGGCTTTGGGTTGCCGCTATTGATTGTGGGGGATATTGTCGCGGTGCTCGTGTATAAGCGTCACGCGGTTTGGAAACAGTTGTGGAGACTCTTTCCCGCGGCAGCGGCGGGTGTGGTTTTGGCCTACTTCGCTTTAAGAGTGATCGATAATAGCCAAGCGAAAGTAATCGTTAGCTTGATCCTGGGGGTTTTGCTTTTGCTCCACTTTTTGAAGTCGCGCGGTTCAACGATTGATAAGGACTTGGCGGGAAGGGGGAAGGCGACGGCTGCTTTGGTTGGAGCTTTGTCAGGTTTTGTATCAATGGTGGCGAATGCAGCGGGTCCGATAATGGTAATCTATTTGTTGTCGATGCGTTTCGACAAAATGGCGTTCATGGGAACCAGCGTTTATTTCTTTCTGTTTTTGAATTTCTTTAAGGTGCCGTTTCTGGTGGATTTGGAGATGATCAATCTTGGGAGTTTGGAAGCGAATTTGAAGTTGGTACCCTTTATTCTGGTCGGAGCGGCTCTAGGATATTTCTTCGCGAAGAAGATTAATCAGAAATGGTTTGAGGGAACCGCCTTTTGGCTGACGGTGGTCGCGGTGGTCCATATGTTATGGACTGCGTTGATGGTTTACATTTGATACCTGGGGAATGGCTAAGAGAAGCGCGCGACAACTATGGAAGGCTAAGCTCGAAGGAAAGAGCGTGGGGAGCCAGTCGTACGCTCTCCCAGGCAAGAGCAAGTTTACGGGTACTATTTTAGGGATCGACCCAAGTCTGCGAGGGACCGGTTTGGCTGTAGTTGAATTCCGGACACCTCATGCGCCGACGATTCTGCACAGTCGAACGGTAAAGGCGAAAGCTTCGCTTTCGATGCCGACCTGTCTTGGTTTAATCAATACGTCGGTGACGGAACTGCTGGAGAAATACCAGGTGGGCGTGGTTGCGCTGGAGCAAACGATCTACGTCCAGAACTTTCAGACGGCTCAGATCTTAGGCGCGGCTCGTGGGGCGGCGATCGCTGCGGCTGCCGTAAAGGAGCTGTCGGTCTTCGAGTATCCGCCGCTGAGGGTCAAGCAGGCGGTGGTGGGCCACGGCCGAGCGAGTAAAGAGCAAGTGGCGAAGACGGTTCGCGCATTGGCCAAGTTGGGAGATGAGCTGGCGTACGATGAGTCCGACGCGGCAGCGGTGGCGATTTGCCATGCGTTTACGGGAGAGGCTTGAGCTCGGGTTGGTATCCTGTGGGCCTCTAGGTTGGCGTGAACCGTTTCCTTTAGGTACTAAAAAACCTCCGACCGGGTTGGCTCGGAGGTTTGAAAATCTTTTTTGGCGTAGAAGCTTAGGCTTCTACGACTGCTACCTTGCGGTGGGCCTTGTCGAATTCGACTTTGCCGTCCGCGAGAGCGAAGAGGGTGTGGTCCTTGCCCATTCCGACGTTCTTGCCTGCGTGGAAGCGAGTGCCACGTTGGCGAATGATGATGTTGCCTGCGATGACCGCTTCGCCGCCGAACTTCTTAACGCCGAGGTTCTGAGGGTTACTGTCGCGTCCGTTCTTGGAAGTACCTTGTCCTTTTTTGTGTGCCATTTTAAATCCTTTATTCTTGTGAGAGCGCCGAAATAACTAGGCGTCGATGGAGTCGATCTTGATGACCGATAGCTCTTTACGGTGACCACGGCGGCGCTCGTAGCCCTTACGCTTCTTCTTCTTGAATACAACGACCTTGCGGCCGCGCTTGTTCTCGAGGATCGTCGCGCTGACTTTGGCGCCTTCGACGAATGGGTTGCCAAGCTTGAAAGCCTCGCCCTCGCCAACAGTAAGGACCTGCTCGATCTCTACCTTTGATCCTGCTTCAGTTTCTGGGTAGCGGTTCAGGATGAGAACATCTCCTTCTTGAACAGTGTACTGCTTGCCCTGGGTTTGTATGGTTGCCTTCATTTGGAAAATAAAACCGCGTAATAAGGGCAGTTCCTCTCCTCAAATCAATCTTTTTTGTGAAAATTTTCCTTTAAAAGACAGGCAGCCTGAGATTTGGAACTTCGAGCTTAGCAAATCCATGAATATTGAGACGGTAAAAGGCTATTTCGATGATCCGCGAACGGTGGATCACTACATGAAAGCGGTCGCCAATGTGGGGCTATGGGAATCGGAAGAAGCGGTCTTTTGCGAATATTTCGATGAATCGGATCGAATTTTAGATTTAGGATGTGGAGCGGGTCGAATCGCTTTGGGCTTAAATCGTCTTGGCTACGAACGAATCGTCGGAGCGGATTTGTCTCTCAAGATGGTGGAGCGGGCGCAAGAGGTGGCGGGATT
>JBCCZW010000357.1:0-5209 GCA_039186805.1 Verrucomicrobiota bacterium | reverse complement strand
TTTTGGAAATAGGGAGCTGAATCGATTGTTTTGGGCGGCGACTTTAAGTACGGCTCCGGTATGGAGTCTAATGCTTTTATTCCCTCGCAGCAAAGTGGCGAGGTTTCTCTGCCGGGAGTGGATCGCTCCGCCGGCGATGGGCGTTGTTTACGTGTATTTGTTCTATTTGGCCCAGAACATCACAGGTTTGCCGAGGATAGACGATGTAGAGATGACATCCGTAAGGAAATTCTGGAGTCATCCAATTTTGTTCATTGCTCTTTGGATGCATCGGATGACGCTCGATCTTTTCGTGGGTATCTCGATGTATCGGCTTGGCAGATACAGAAAACGCGAAGTTCGTTTGGAGCTTGCGCTGACGTGGTTGTTGGGACCGGTGGGAATGATGGTCTTCGCGATTCGGTATTGGATCGCGGAATCTCTCAGGTCTCTGAAGAACTAGGCCTTTACCGAATCAGCGGTACGACCTCTCCTGTGTCGCGTTCGAAGGACTTTAGGAGATCGCGTACAATCTTGAGGGCTTTCTTGTCTACCAGGGCTACGATGGCGGATCCAGAGCCGAAGCCGCTGATGCGAGCGCCGAAGATGCCTTGATCTGCGCCGGCTTGAGCGAATGCATCGACCATCTCATCGGTTCTGTGGCTGGTGAGGCCTAGTAGGCTGTAGTTGAGATGGCTTTGGTACATGAGTTCGCCGAGAAGTTCGGTGACTTTGCGTTTGCTGTTGTGGGCCATGCCGTAGAGGAGTTGAGCGGCGAGTGAGCAGCGGTGGTTTTCGAAAATGGAAAAGCTGAAGGCGTCTCTTATGAGGTAGGTCTTGTTGGACTCGAATCCATCGGAGAGGTCGGGAAATTTCTCGGTGATTTCGTGGCCGGTAAGCGATTCGGGAAGCGTTGGCTTGATGTGCTTCAGGTATCGAGAGGGTTGAATATCGGTAGCGAACTCCCAAACGGAATCGCTTTGGTCTCGAGCGATTTCTTCGCCGATCTTGGCGGCTTTAAGGATTTTGTTATTGTGGGCATTACGCGGATTGTCTTGGCGAGCTTCGCTGGGGAAACCGATGATGGTGACGCCTTTGGGGAGTTCGATGGGAGTTGCGATAGCTTCGGGACGGGAACGAACCGGGATCAAGCAGCCTGGTTTCCCGTATGCGGACGAGAGTTGAGTCAGAACATCGTCGTGAGCGCCTATGATTTCGCGTTCGAGTTCAATGGCGATTTCAGCTAGCCGTCGATCGGTGAAGTATTGACCGGATAGTTTCTCGAGAGCGTGGAGAGTTGCGACTTCCAAGGCGGCGCTACTGCCGATCCCGACTCTGATGGGAATGTCTGATGATATGGCGAATGCGAGGCCTTTATTTGGCTGCCAACCGAATTCGCGGTTGAAGAGCACGACGCAGGCTGCGACGTAGCGAGCCCAAATGGGTACTTCGAATTGGGTGAACCATTCGGTGATTTTCGAATTCGAAGGTTTGCTGGCGAGGAGTTCTTTGAAAGACTCGATCTCGGATTTGAATTGTCCGCGTTGGGTGCTTGTGATGCTTAGGATGGGGTCTGAACCTTCGGTGGCAAGTACGGTGGTCTTAGCCTGAGTTTGCGCTTGAAGAGTCAAGCCGCCGGAACCGTCTTGGAAACCGCCGAGAAAGTCTAACTTCCCTGGGGCCGTTCCGATGGCCGATTTTTGAATGGTAATCACCTATTTTTCCTTTGTGTGTATAGCGTTAGAGAAGCGAGCTGTATTCCGGGATGAGAGTAGGGATTTTCGAGTCCATTCGTATCCGCCCTTTGAGTGGCGAATCGCTTGGTCGTTCAATCTGGCTGAGTTGCGAGAAAGAACGGGGTCGAGGCTTGTTTTTGAGCTGTAGTTGTCAAGTGAGTACGAGATAATTTCGGCCTCAAAGCAGACTTAAAGAACGGCAGATCAGGGCGGCTACTGATTGATTAATGTAAATAGCGATCAGCGTGGTAAGTAATTACCCCTTGTATAGGGTTTCCCATCTGATGGTGTTGGGGATAGCTAGCGACTTAGCGGATTGTCTGATATCTTGATAGTTTTTTGTATCGAAAGATGAAATACTAATGAAAGCGTATTGCGAAATTGGTTGCTAAATGGGCGAGCTCGATAGGTATTTGTATGTATGTTAGTTTTGTATACGTACTCGGGTTGCGATAGTTGCCGAAAGGCTTTGAGTTGGCTGGATAGCCGGGGAATTGTCTATGAAAACAAGGCGATTCGCGAGACGCCGCCGCGCATCGAAGAATTGAAGCGGATGCTGGCTGCCTATGATGGCAATCTAAGGAAACTCTTCAATGTATCGGGACGGGATTACCGGGCTTTGGGCATGAAGGACAGGCTTCCTCGCATGAGTGCGGATGAATCGCTGGAACTTTTAGCGGGGAATGGGAATTTGATAAAGCGGCCGTTCGCTTTAGACGGAGATGAAGGGCGGGTGGGGTTTAAGGAAGCGGATTGGGAAGAGTGGTTGGCGCCGCGGGGTGGCGAATGAGAAGTTTGGATTGTTGTATCGAGCGCAGCGGCAACTGAGAGGTTTGGCGACAAGTTGTGTGGGATGGTTTGATTGATTGGCGGAGGAGTCGGCGATTCCTCACGCTCTAATTCGAGTCTTCGTCTTTCTTGTCGCTGTGCCCTAAGTCGCGATTGGGGGCGATACGGTCGCGGACGAGTTGTTTGATTTCTTTGGCTTCCGGGAAACGGCCTGCTTCTTTGCGAGAGAAAAGGAGTTCGCCGTTGAGGCGGACTTCAAGGATGCCGCCGGAGTCTGGCTGGAGAGCGACTTCGCCGAGCTCGTCCTGGAAAGTGGTTAGGAGTTCTTGGCCGAGCCAAGCGGCTCGGAGCAGCCAGCGGCATTGCTTGCAATAGAGGATGGACAGGCGCGGCTTTTTGATGTCGTCCATGTTTTGTTTGAGGGTCTTGTCAGTTGTATTTTTCGGATCGGGGCAGATTGATTTAGCGAGCCTTTTAGAGTTCGTCTAGGGATTGATTTTCAAGGTGTCTGGTTTCGCCCCAGGAGGCGAGTTTCCAAGCGCCGCTTTCGTTGATGATGCGATTGATGGCGCAGTTGCGTAGATCGAAATTGCGGGGACCGTTGAGAGGGAGACCAAGGATCTCTTTGAGAATGACTGCGAGGATGCCGCCGTGGGTGATGACGAGTGAGGTTTGCGAGGGGTTGGCCTGGGCTATCTCTTGGAGGGACGCGAAGGCGCGGTCGCGAACGGCGCCCAGGGGTTCGATACCGAGTTCAGCGTAGTCTATTCCTGAATACGATCTTTGAAATTTCTCGCCGTGGCGTTTCAAACTGTTGTCCCAGGTTTCGCCCTCGGCTTGGCCGAAGCCGCGTTCGCGTAATCGGTGATCGGGTTTGAAGGCGAGGTCTTTGGGACCGCAGATTATCTTAGCGGTGTCGATTGCGCGGCCGAGATCCGAGGCGTGCGCGGCGCGAATTTTCTCGTGGGCGATGGCTTCGGAGACGCGGGCGGCTTGATATCGGCCTTCGGCAGTTAGGGCGCTATCTTGTTGGCCTTGAATGCGGCGCTGGCGGTTCCATTCGGTTTCGCCGTGCCTGACGAGGATGAGAGTAGTTTCGCCCATTTCGAGCGAGTGGTTAGAGAGGAGCGTAGGGTGTGGCAAGCGTGGAGCGCTTGGCGAGGCATCGGTTTGGGGAGTGGGGCTTGGCGGATGCGACTTGGCAGCGTTTGTTTCGCCGCGGCGGTTGAACCTTTACCTGCGTGAAAACTCCGTGGGCGTCTGCGTTTTCTCAGAAGGCTTGTGGGAACAGCGAGTTTTGAGGCCTCGCTTTACCTCTAATTGAGCTCGGCTTGCTCTATGAGTTTCTGGATACGACTTTCCGGCTTACGCTGGGAACGTTCGGCGCGCTTGGTGACGATGTTGAGGGCCGCGATGCGATAGGCTTCGCCGAGGGTGGGGAAGTTTAGGACGTTTTCCAGGAATACGCTGACGTCGTTGTTGTTGATGATGGCCATTTGCCCGACGTGGATGAGATCGGTGGCGCCTTCGGCGACAATGTGAACGCCGAGTATCTTTTGACCGTCGGGATCGGCGATCATTTTAAGGAGTCCGTCTTGAATACCGGCGATCTGGCCGCGGGCGACTTCTTCGAAATTGGCGCGCCCGATGATGATGTTTTCTCCGTACTTCTCCCGGGCTTGCTCTTCGGAAAGTCCGATACTTGAGAGTTCCGGGACGGCGTAGATGCCCATGGGTACGTGGTCGAATTTGTTGCCGAGGTTTTGACCGAGGGCGTGGCAGATGGCGCGGCGTCCTTGTTCCATGGAGACGGAAGCGAGGGATGGCGGGCCGATAACGTCGCCGACCGCATAAATGTCTTTGACCGCAGTCTGATAGTTCTCATCGACTGCAATTGCGCCATTGCGGCCGAGTTCGATACCGAACTTATCGAGGTTGAGGGTCTCGGTGTTGGCGATGCGACCTTGGGCTACGAGGCATTTGTCGGAGAGGATTTCGGTGCCGTCGTCGAGGACGGTTTTGACTTGGGAAACGCCGTCCCATTCGACGGATTTGTAGTTAGTATCTCCGATGTATTGGCCGCCGTTGCGGGTAAAGTGGTCGAGGAACTTGCCGGTGAGTTCGGGTTCCATGAAGTTCAGCGGGCGTGGGGTTCGGTCGAACATGGTAACCTTGACGCCGAGGAGCGAGAAGATGGAGGCGTACTCCGAGGCAATGACTCCGCCGCCGATTACGGTGAGCGAGCGGGGTAGATAGATCATGCTGAGGATGGAGTCGCTATCTAGAATGTTTTCGTGATCGACATCGATTTCGGGGGGCGTGCGAGGACGCGAGCCGGTAGCGATGACGACGTATTTGGCTTTGAGTACGGACTTGGTTCCTTTTACTGTTGAGAGGAGTAGGGTGTTTTCGTCGATGAAGCTGGCCCGACCGTGGAAATGGTGGATGCCGTTGCTGCGGACGAATTCCGAAATGAAGTCGGTATAGGAGCCGAGGACGGAGTCGAGTCGACGCATGAGCGTGGAGACTTCCATATCGTCTTTGAGCTTAAAGTCGAAAACGTCGGCGTTTCGTTTTAGAGTGGCGATGGTAAGAGCGGCTTCTCGAAGGGTCTTGCTGGGGATCGTGCCGTGGTGGACGCAGGTTCCCCCCACCTTCTTTTCCCGCTCGATCATGGCGACCTTGAGGCCAGCGGTGGCGCCTTG
>JBCCZW010000356.1:0-5212 GCA_039186805.1 Verrucomicrobiota bacterium | reverse complement strand
GGTATCCGGATGCAGGACACTATGTTCTTGAGGACGAGCGGGAGAATGTGTGCCTAGGAATCGAGCAGCTTGTCGAATATGACGAGGAGGAGGATCCCGATTTCTGAGTCGCGAATGACTGCGCGTCTCCGCCCATCATTAGTGTTCTACTCTTATATGGTTTGGTTCCAGTATCTTGTTCCTTGCGGCGATTCGAAGGCCTTTCGACCTTCGCTACGTAGATGATTGGCTTCGCTTGGTAGGCGAGAGATCCGAAATTGAGAGTCTGCTTCATTAGGACTACCCCTTCTGCTTGCTACAGGGACCTCTATTCGGTTACCTATTCATTGTCTTGTGATCGGCTGGAAACGAATTGCCTTGCTCCGCAGCCTATCGCCGACCCTAATGCGCGGTTTTTTCCGCGGGAATGCGGATTTTCGAAAGACCAGCACCATGGAAGAGCAAACAGCGCAGCTGACGAGTTTCGACGACTTGTCATTGAACGATCAAGTCTTGAAGGCCTTGAAAGAGTTTGGTTACGAGTCGCCTTCGCCTATTCAGGGCGCGATCATCCCATATGTCCTTGAAGGTTGGGATGTGATCGGGCAGGCCCAGACGGGCACCGGTAAGACTGCTGCGTTTTCGTTGCCCCTACTGTCGAATATCGATCTGGCGAAGACTAAGAAGCCGCAGGCCTTGATTTTGACGCCGACTCGAGAGCTTGCGATCCAGGTGGCGGAGGCGATACACGGCTACGGTCGTCATTTGGATGGCTTTCGAGTGACGCCGATTTATGGCGGGCAGCACTTCGCTCCGCAGTTAAAGCAGCTCCAGCGGGGCGTGCATGTAATTGTAGGCACGCCGGGCCGCGTAATGGATCACATGAGAAGGCAGAATCTCGATTTGAGCGAGCTTCGTTGTTTGGTCTTGGATGAGGCGGATGAGATGCTGCGGATGGGATTTATCGAGGACGTCGATTGGATCATGGAGCATACGCCGGAGGATCGTCAGGTGGCTTTGTTTTCCGCTACTATGCCTCCGCAGATTCGTCGGATCGCCCAGCGTCACCTCAAGGATCCGAAAGAAATCGTTATTCAGGCGAAAGTGAAGACGGCGGAGACGATTCGGCAGCGCTATTGGATGGTGAGCGGTCTCCATAAAATGGATGCGCTGACGCGAATTTTGGAAACCGAGGACATGGATGCGATGATTATCTTCGTGCGGACGAAGTCTGCGACGACGGTTTTGGTCGATAAGCTGGAGTCGCGAGGCTTTGCTGCGGGGGCTTTAAATGGAGACATTCCCCAGGCGAAGCGAGAGCGCACCGTTGAAGCGTTGAAGGAGGGGAAAATCGACATTCTGGTAGCGACGGATGTGGCGGCCCGAGGTTTGGATGTAGAAAGAATCTCCCATGTATTGAATTTCGACATACCGCTGGATACCGAGTCCTATGTGCACCGGATTGGGCGGACGGGCCGCGCTGGGCGAGAAGGGGAAGCGATCCTTTTTGTGGCTCCGCGCGAGAAGCGCTTGCTGTATTCCATCGAGAAGGCGACGAAACGGAAAATCGAGTTGATGGAGATGCCGTCGGTAAAGGCGATCAACGATAAGCGGGTGGATCGCTTTAAGGAGAAGATCACCGAGGTGTTGGAGGCGGAGGATCTGGAGATGTTTCGAGACATCTTGGAGCAGTTTCGTATTGAAAAAAATGTGACGTCTTTGGAGGTTGCGGCGGCGTTGGCGAAGATGGTCCAAGGCGATGAACCTTTATTGATGAGCGAGAAGCTCAAGAAAGAGCGCTTGGATGGCTCCGATGATCGGGATCGCGGGCGCGAACGCAGAGAGTGGGGCGACGATCGTCGCAACGACGGTCGCGAACGGCGACGCAGTAGGGAAGATTTGCCCCGGCGCGAGCGGAGAGAGTCCCGAGATCGGGAACACGATTCGAAGTTCCAAGAACGCCCGAGGAAAGAGAATGCTTTGGAGCCGCTGGCTGAAGGCATGGAGCGCTTTCGGATTGAGGTAGGCCACGTCGATCAAGTGAAGCCCGGCAGCATTGTTGGAGCGATCACTAATGAGGCAGGTTTGGATGGGAAGTATATTGGGCGGATTGCGATTTTCGAGGATCACTCGGTCGTCGACTTGCCTGAAGGGATGCCGAAAGAGATTTTGAAAATTCTAAAGAAGTCCTGGGTTGCGGGTAAGCAGCTTCAGATGCGGCGATTTAAGGAAAAGAAGTCTGGGGGCTCGGGAAAGCGAGGAACCTGAGGTAATACCACTTGCTCAAACCTTTTTGCATGTGGTATCACTTGGGCATGTTTCTTTAGACTCGGACGAATGCCCTTATGCGTAACTACTAGTTGGATACGTTTTGCAATTCGTAGTGCTTTTTGAACCAGGCGTTTATGGGGCTGTTGCCTACCGAAGGGTGGTAGGCTTCTTCTTTTTGGGGAAGTTCTTCGCGGAAGCGCTCAAGGACTGACGTATACTCGGGGTTTGCGGCGAGGTTTCGCCATTCGCTCGGGTCAGCGTCGTGATCGTAGAGTTCTTCGGAGCCATCGTCGTAGCAAATATAGCGGTACTGTTCCGATCTGAGGGCGTGATTGCCTCTAGCGTAGGTAGTCAGGATCGAGTGTCGCCATGAGGCGTCCGGATCTTCTAAGAGTTTTGTTAGGCTGAGCCCTGAATTGGCATCTCGATAGGGGAGTTGACAGATTTCGACCAGGGTCGGGTAGAGGTCGATTAGGCCGACGGGCCGATGGCTCGTTTGGGCTTTCGTTTGACCGGGGGTGGAGATGATGAGCGGAACGCGGGTGGATTCTTCCCAGAGGCCCTGTTTGGAGACGCGTTCCTTTTCGCCGAGATGGTAGCCATGGTCACTGAAGAAGATGATTAAAGTGTTGTCGGCATGGGGAGATGATTCCAGAGCGTCGAGAACGCGACCGACTTGCGCATCCACGAAACTGATACAGGCGAGGTAGGCCTGCGTACAGAGTCTGAGCTGATACTGGTTGTCGGCTTTGAGCCAGTCGATATTCGGGTAGCGGGGAAGTTCGTGGATTAGCCGCCCGATTTGAGGTACGTCTGCGAGGTCGTCTGCCGGCACTTCTGGAACGATGACTTCTTCGAGCGGATGGAGGTCGAACCATTCTTGCGGCGCGTAAAAAGGAACGTGTGGACGGTGGAAGCCGACCGCGAGAAAGAAGGGTTTGTCGTGATCTTGCTGGAGACGTTGGACTGCCCATTCCGCGGTTTGAAAGTCTGGCATTTGTTCGTTGCGATCGGGAAATGCTCCCCAATCCGTTTGCGTGCCAGTGTAGGGTTGGCTGTAATCAGGACGGAAATGGAAACGCGGATCGTTTGGGCTTTTGGGACCTTTGGGTTTTGGGCCCGGGTTGCCGGAGGAGCCGGATTCTTGAAAGGCGTCCGAGATTTTGTAGCCATGCGTGATCTTGCCGACTCCATAAGTGGCATAGCCATTTTGAGCGAAGTATTGGGGAATGAGTCGCTGGTGAAAGTGGCGGGAGTCTTCTGCCATCCTATTTCTTCTCGGTTGATTGTAGAGTCCGGTTTCGTGGGGATAGCGACCGGATAGGAAGGAGGCGCGAGAAGGACCGCAGATTGGAGCTTGGCAGTGGGCGTTGGTGAAGAGCGTTCCGCGGGAAGCGAGCTTATCGATGTTTGGAGTTTTCGTTTGCGGGTGACCTCCCATGCAGCCGATCCAGTCGTTGAGATCGTCGATGGCGATGAAGAGCACGTTGGGCTTGGAGAGCGCGGTGGCCTGGGCGATCGAAACGAAGACGATTAGTTGGAGGGCAAGTTTAGAACACTTCATGGGGTAGGGGCAGATTGCGGTTAGGTTGAGCCTTTCAGTTTGCCGCAGGTCTGGAAAGAGTCGATAGGGAAAAGACGAAGTCGGGGAGGCTTCTGCGATCAGAGACTATGACCGCGGTTTTCGAATTGGATTTGGGCAATTTCCTGGCCTCTTTTTTTGTAATCTGGGCGAAGGTGGGGATATATGGTATTAGAACCTTCTGAACTAACCCCACGCCTCCTCACCTCTTTTGAGCGAAACTGAAGAACAGCCCATAAATTTCTACGATGAACTTTTGTCTCAGATGCAGCCTCGTCTCTATGCCTACATTTTGTCCTTGGTGGCGAATCGGACCGATGCGAAGGATGTGCTGCAGGAGAGTAACCGGGTGATCATGCGGAAGATAGGAGAATTGAAGCAGGCTGATCGCTTTGGGGCGTGGGCCTACAAGATTGCTTACTTTCAGAGCTTGTCCTTTCTAAAGAAGCGGAAGCGAGATCGGCATTCGTTCGGCGACGAGCTTTTGGAGAACCTCTCCGACTTGAGCGTTGGGGTGGATGACGAGACGGAGGGGACTTTGCGACGTTTGGAAAACTGTCTCGCCAAACTGCAAGAAAAGCCGCGTTCGATCGTTAGCGATTATTATTATGGCGGTCTATCCACTAAGGATATTGCCGCAAAACGGGGGCTTGCGGCGAACCACGTAGCCCAGATTCTTTTCAGAGCGCGGAAGGCTCTTTTCGAGTGCATGACCCAATCGGAGAATAGCGATTATGGATGAGTTGCAAAAATTGATAACGCAGATGCTCGAGGGCGAATTGTCCGAGAGAGAGATGCGGAGGCTGGAAAGCCTTATCGAATCGGATAAAGAAGCGCGTCGCCTTTACGTTGAGCAGTGCAGAATGCACTCTTTGATGGATATGGATCCGGAGATCCAAAGCGCATTGGAGAAGGCGGAGCAGATCGATATTGCCGTGGAAGAGAAACCGGGCGAGCCGAGTTTCGCGCGGCGCTTCGTATCGCAAGTCAGCTTGGTGGCGGCCTCTGTGGCGATCGTAGCGATCGGAATGATCACCGTGATGAATTTTTCTCCGCAGAATGACGATGTTTTCCAGGAAACTTTAGTGTCCGAATCGTCCCCAGAAACTGTATACGAACGAGCTGAGTTTCCGGGTGAAGGTTCCTTGAAGCGCCCTCCAACGAATTTCGCTACGATTGCTCCCGGTTTGGTTGATGGCGAAGAGGTGAGTTTCAATCGGGATATTCGTCCGATTTTGTCGGACAATTGCTTTCATTGCCATGGTCCGGATGCGAATACGCGAAAGGCGGAGTTACGATTGGATCTGGAGGGGTATGCTTTTAAGCCACATGGGGAATATGCAGCCGCGATCATCCCAGGCGATGCAGAAAACAGCCCGC
>JBCCZW010000355.1:0-5215 GCA_039186805.1 Verrucomicrobiota bacterium | reverse complement strand
GGGCTATGATGGTGGGCCGGTTTTCCTCTTCGGAGAATTTTCGGATTTCGCGGGTCGCTTCGAATCCGTCCATTTCGGGCATTTGGCAATCCATGAATATGAGATCGTAGCCCTGCTCGGATGCGGCTTGCACGGCTTCGAGACCATTGGATGCCGTATCGGCTTTCATGCCGAGCTTGAGTAGCATGTGTTGAATGAGCTTCTGGTTGCCGCTATTGTCTTCAACGACTAGGGCTTTGATGGTTCTGTAATCGGATTGGAGCGACTCCTCGAGTTCGAGCTGGAGCTCCTCTTCGGGAGCTTCGCAGGGATCGAGCGAAGCGGAGAAAGTGAATGTCGAGCCTATGTTCTCCTGACTGTTGATTGCAATGTCGCCGCCCATCAGTTTTGCGAGGCTTCGGGATATGACCAGACCTAGGCCTGTGCCTCCGAACTTTCGCTTGGTCGAAGAATCACCTTGAGTGAAGGGCTGGAAGAGACGGTTCTGAACGTCTTCGCTGATTCCAATACCGGTATCTTCGACAGCAAAATCGATCATGTCCTTTCCTTTAGCGCGTATGCTTCGCGTCACTATGACCCTGACGTGGCCTTGTTTGGTAAACTTGATGGCATTGCTTACTAGGTTCAACACGACTTGGCGAATTTTCCCTGGATCTCCATTGACGGATTCTGGGAGATCGCCGGAAAAGCTCTTTAGGATCTGGAGGCCCTTTTTCATGGCGATAGGCGTCGTGACGTCGATGACTTCCTGCACGGTTTGCTTCAGATTAAAGGGGACAATTTCCAGCTGTTCGCGACCTGCCTCAATCTTGGAGAAATCGAGAATGTCGTTGATGATGGATAGAAGAGAGTCTCCGGAGTTCCTGATCGTCTCTACAAAGTCTCTTTGCTCTCCGTCGAGTTCGGTTTCGAGGAGAAGGCTAGCAAAACCAATTACTCCATTCATCGGAGTGCGTAGTTCGTGGCTCATCATCGCGAGGAAATCGCTTTTTGCCTTGTTGGCTTTCTCGGCTTGCTCTTTTGCGGAAAGGTAGGCGGCGGTACGTTTCTCAACCGTCTCTTCCAAGCTTTTGTTTTGCTCTTCGAGCTGGGAGCGCAGAATGAGGCTATCCATAGTGGTTGCCATGGCGGTGAGAGAGAGGGAGATATGGGTAAAGACCAGGTTTTGCTGGTCCAGTTCGGCGTCTTCGAATTTCCCGACGAACATGCCTAGAGTGCGTTCTCTGGTGGAGAGCGCGTGAAGAAAGAGCCTGTATCCGTTTTCTGGATCTTCCCATATAAATGTCTTTTGCTGCTTGAGGGCCCAGGCGAAAGTGCCCGACTTGATCGAACGCTGAACGATCGGTTCCAGTTCAGCGTAGTTATTCTTTCGCGTTGCCTCCAGCTTGAACCCGCCTTCGGAAGGGTCTACCAGCCAGAAGCCGATCGCGTCGAAGTGGTAGATTGCGTCGATCTCGTTCTCCGCGATTTGGATGACATCAGGAACGGTAGAAGCTTCGCGGAGTTTACGCTGAAAAAATTCGAGTTGCGCAAAGCGCTCGATGATGGGTTCGTGTTTATCTCCTGGCGGGTTTGCTGTCATTCGTGGCGTTACGTTTACTGCGCTTTATCGAGGAAGATTTTGCATACCTCTTCGTACTGCCGTTCCAGTTCTTCGACAATGTAGAAGAGGTTGTTCTCGTCTAGCCCGCTGTGTCCCCAAGCCGCATCGGAGAATTCGGGTACATAGCGTTCTCCGGTAAAGCCCATGCCAAGTGCCTCGGTGATAAAGTCGGCTAGGTGAATGAGGCTGACGTCTTGAACGGAGGTCTTGGCGAGAACTGGCTTTATATAGTATGAGGTGAGCTCGATAAGGTTGTTGGGAAGATTCCAGTACTCTAGGAGAGCTCCGCCGACGTCGGCGTGATTGAAGCCCAAGACTTCGGTCTCTAGCTGGTGGAGGTGCTGTTCGCGTTCTTCATGGAGTTGTAGCACTTCTTTCGACTGCAAAGGCAGTTCTTTGAAAATGATAAGTCGCCCAATTTTATGCAGGAGGCCACCGAGGAAAAAGCGTTCTGAATTGGCTTCGCGAAGCTCGAGAGCCATGATCCGGGCGCAGAGTCCGCAGGCGATGCTTTTCCGCCAGAATTGCTCCATGTTTACCAGTGGCGGCACTCCACGAAAAACATCCATTATACAGGTCGAGAGCGCCATGTTCTTGAACTGCTGGAGTCCGATGACCGTGAGCGCGTCAGGGATTGATGAGACTGCGGAAGGATAACCGTAGAAAGCGCTGTTGGCGAGCCTTAGGAGGCGAGCGCTCAATCCTTGGTCGTTGAGAATGATGCGGGCTATGTCTTCGAAAGACGTGTCTGGGTCATCGACGGCCTCCTTTATCCGACTGTACACGATTGGGAGGGTCGGCATGCTGTCTAGCTTGAAGATGAGCTTTTCGATCTTCGGATTCATTTTGCTCGCTCCAATTTCGCGATTTCCTTGGCCTTTTGCGTGACGCACATTTTGTGGATGATCTCGACCGCAGGGTGAGGAGACTTCGCCAACTTAAATCTATCGCTTACCAATCGCTCGGCTTTTGCGATTATCGCGGGCGGAAAGTTATCTAGATCATCTTCGATAATCGCGTCATCGCCCCCCTCGATTTCTACGTTCTGAATTCCCCAAGATTGGAGAATATCGATTTGCCTAGCTGTGAGCTCGACTCCCTTCGTGAATAGGATTTGGCCGTCTAGATTAAATACGTCTGCGGCTAAGACCATGCCTTCTTCGAGGTCGTTTGGCTTTTTGAGGGACATATAGAGGAGCTTATCGGACCGGGGCGTCTTCGCTTTAAAAAAACTTTAAAAGAAAGCTTTCGTAGCGTATCCGCAGGCCGTAAGTCGATGCGTTGCTTTGGTGGGAGGTGTCGTAGAAAAATGTTCTTCGGATTCAACGGAATTTCAAGAACGGTAAGGCTTCAATTGTTTAAAAACCTTTAAAACAGTCCATTCCCTTGGGGAGTTCAGCAATGCAATGAGTCTCGCGGTGTATTCAGATGAGTATTACTCATTGATGAAGACTTCTTTGGGAGCTGGATCGGTCGCTTCTTCGGGCTTTGGCCAGAAGCGTCGGGGAGTCATGCACACAAGAGACGCGATTAATTGTATGCCGACAAATATGAAGAGGGGAAAGAGGTTGTTCTGCGGCCCTATTTCCGATTGATAACCGGCGCTTAGCATGTCGGCTCCGAACCAGGACCAGGTGGCGACGGCGCTGCCGGCGAGCGAAAGCGCGGCGAGGCCGCGAGCGTTGACAAGCTTGGCCCAGCGACAATGGATCGCAATTGCGAACCAAATAACAAGCATAAGCGCGCCGTTTTCTTTGGGGTCCCAGGTCCAAAATTGGCCTGAAGTCTGGTCGGACCAAGCCCCTCCGAGCAGGGCGCCCGCGAACATGAATAGGGTGCCGAAGCAGGTGATTCCGAAGAGCATCTGAGCGATTTGCCGATTCTGCTGTATGCCGAGCTTCCGCGTGGCCAGTCCGATGCAGAGAAAGGCAAGGGCAGCGGCGCCGGCGAAGAAGCCTGCAGCTTGTCCTAGGGTGATCGCCAGAATATGAGCGGCGAGCAACCCTGAACTAGAGTAGTCGAAAGGAACGACGGATAGGGTCGGGCCTAGTTCAGCGACTTGATGCGCGACAATTAGGAGGGAAAAGCCGGCAAGGCTGCCTGCGGCGTTTCCGAAGTTGTTTTTGAATATTCGCTCGCAACTGATGCCGAGCATTACCACGACCCAAGCGGAGTGAATGCAGGTGGCGAATTGGGAGTAGATGGGTAGATTGTCGCTGACCATCGCTCGTTGGAGGATGCCGATCGTATGGAACGCGAAACAGGTACAGAGCAGCGAAAACGCGAGGTAATTGAGCGTCTTTGGCCAGACTCTCCAGGAAAAAAGGGCGGCGAGAAAAGCGAAGGCGTAGCCGTAGGTCGAAACTTCGAAGGGAGCGGCGCGATTTTGGAAGTACTCAAGGGAGGCTTGATCGATTGACTCGCGTTCGTCTTCGGCGATTGAAAGGTGGAGTTCGCTCAGGGCAGCGTTGAAATTCTCTGGGTTTCCGGATCTGTAGGAGTCGATCAGACGCGCGTATACCGGGATGCTGGGGTGCAGCGGTCGCTGATCCATAAGCCGCGTGAGCAGGTTGCCGATGGGTTCCCAGTTGCCTTCAGGCGCGTCCGTGGGTATGGGCTGGAATTGGCCGCCTTCGATAAGACTCTGGTAGATCGTTCCGATCTCCGTGATTCTATTGAGGTCCTCCTTGCGATACTCTTTTCGGCTTTCGTAGTTTTCTAGAGCGGTTTTTCCTCGAGGAACGAATTCGATAAGATCCAACAGGGCCTGAAACTGGTTTTCGGCTTCTCCGAATCGGAGGGTAAGCTTAAGTCGTTGGTAGGTGGAGACGGCGCTCCAGAGTTGAATGACCTCTCTCTGAAAGTGAGATCGCTGAATTCTCTTAGCTCTTTTCGCTTGATTGGCGTGTCGTTGGATTTTGCTGAGATGAGGGCTTAGCTCTTGATATGAAAACAGGTAGTCTTTGCCGGAGCGTCCGAAGAGTTTTGCGAAGAGGTTCGGCTGTTTTTCGCCTAGTCGAGCGGTGCGACCGAGTACTGAGCGAACTTCTTGGCTGGGTACGCGGAACACGGCGCGATTGTCGGCTATCTCGGGCGTAAAGAGGAGCTCCGCCAGCCATGCAATAGAGAGCATTCTTTCACCGTCGCGGAACGCGGCGCTGCGTTCGCCGTGTATAAGGAGGAGCGAATTCCTCGCCACTGAATCCATCGGCTGGATACGTCCTTCATTTTGAACGGGGGTCTTTCCGAATTCTACAAGATTGAACTCGGAATCGGCATATTGACCCCGGTAGCCGTAGATCGTCAGACCAATGAGGATTGCTACCCCAAGAACCGGAAAGAGGATGCGGCGCGCGGAACGGTTCACAAGGCAGGCTTTTCCTTTCCAAGGAAACGCATGAAAGATCTGCTGAAATGATAGGCGAGACCGCCGATGATGAGTATGAGGGAGAGGTAAGGGAGTTGTTTCGCCGGGCTTTGGACGAGCTTGAAGGAGGCGGATCGATTTTCGGCGGAGTTGCTGTAGTGATAGATCGAATACTTTTCGTAGGATACTGGGTTCCCGGTCCTCATCGTCAGTTCAGCTTGCGTTCCGCTAGCCTCGTCGCGGAT
>JBCCZW010000354.1:0-5224 GCA_039186805.1 Verrucomicrobiota bacterium | reverse complement strand
TTTCGATCTCCAAGTCTTCCACCAATAGGACCAAACCGGTCTTTCGTTCAAACTCGATTGCGAGGTCTTTTAAGGTCGGCCCCGAGAAAGTAAGCAAGGGTTCTCGCCAATTTAACTCCCGATCCAGCTCCGCGTCATCGGAAACCGAATACAGATGTTTGGGACTTTCAAGGTCCTCCTCGATCTCCGCCTTCTGCCCAATCCCTAAATGAAAGAGCGTTTCCCCAAGGACGAGCCCCTCGCTCGCCGCCTTCTGCAGAGGCTGCTCTCTCCGTTCTTCCCCAAAGTCCTCTATTACTTCCACCTCGCCCTCCGTCACGATCACGTGGACGCCGGTCGCGTCGATCTTGACGTTGAACGCGGTTCCGACGGCTTTCACCTTCAGCTTGTTCGCGTATACCACAAAAGGCGCGGCTTCATTCTCAACCACATCGAAGTGAGCCTCCCCCGAAGTAAGCCTGATCAACCTCGCGCGATCCGTGTAAAGATATTCTATCTCCGATCCACTGTTGATTCTCGCAAACGATCCGTCGCTAAAGCGTTCAGTTATCGGATCTTCATCGAAGGGCAAGGAAACGATACTACTGCTCGAGGCGCTACCGGCCCCAAACCAAAAGACGAACAAAACGATTGCCGCCAAACCAGCCGCAAGCCCTCCGTAGCCAATCGGCCTAAAAGCAGAAAGATCGATTCGCCTCTTCCTCTTCTCTGAATTCGCTTCCTCTACAAGGCTCCGAGAAACCTCCGGCGCAAACTCTTTGATGAAGCTCCAAGAATCCTGATAGCTCTTGAGCTCCTCGCGGAACTTAGGGTCTGATTCCTTTAAACGCTCTAACGCCTCTTTCTCCTGATCGCTCAAACCGCGATCCAGTCTCACCACCCAAGATTCAACCGATACCTTCTGTCCGTCCTTACTCATCAGCTAGAATGTGTAGCCCTGCTTCTTGAAGTACTTTTTGCACTTCTTGAGCCCTCGGGCAAGTTGGGTCTCCACAGTCGCAACCGATATGCCCAATCGATCCGCAATCTGCTTGTAAGACAGATTCTCATAAGTACGGAGAATCATTACCGCGCGGCATCTCTTAGGCAGACTATTAAGCGCTGCTTCTAGAACTGCCACTTTATCCTCCTTCTCGATTTTTTCCAGAGCGTCCTCACCAGACTCCAGGTCGCTTATATGATCGAATTCCCCTACAGAAATCGCATTGTCGCGGTATTTTTTTCTGAGTCGGTCGTTGCTGACGTTCTTCGCGATCGTGAAAAGCAGACTTTTGGGAGACCGAATTTCTCTACTCCTCTTCAGCTCAATGATTCTCCGGTAGGACTCCTGCATAATGTCCTCCACATCCGCAGGCTCGGACTCGCTCTGGCTCAAATACGCCCGAAGCTTTTCATCAAAAGCCATAATCTCTCGGTCAAACCAAACCGCTATGTCCTGTCCGCGCTCCATTGTTAGACTACTGTCGGCAAGCCCCTCGGAAATCGCCCTGACTCGCTTCAACCAGTATCAGCAAGGCGTAGACTCTGTCGAAAAGACCCTCGCAATATCCACTCAAAAATAATTCCAGTCCTATGTTTTTCTGTTCTGTGACAGTGACGGCTGAATCTAGCTCCTGCGCTAAACCCCTTCCCAAATCACCGACGCGGGTGAAAACTCAAGACCTGCTCTTCTGATTTTTCAGCTGAGTCCGAACCCGAAATAACCGCCATTTAAACCCGAACTCAAGCCCCGCGCCTCCGCTTTTCCCTCAGTCCAAGGGAAACCGCTATGCGGCGGGCCACGCGACCGCGAAACTCAAACAAAACCGAGATTCAGCCGCCAATACATAGAAAACTAAATTTTTCAGTGGCCATTTCGATCCCCCTCGCAATCGAATCGAAAAGAATAAGCCCTCCTCTAAGTACTGACCCATGGACAAAATCACTCTCGGCAATAGCAACCTCGAATCGACCCGTCTGATCTACGGATGCATGCGTATCCTCGGCAACAAGACGTCTGAAGGAATCGCAAAGGGAAAGAAAGCCCTCCACGCCGCTGTGGATGCAGGCTACAACCATTTCGATCACGCCGACATTTACGGCGGTGGAGAATGCGAAACCCTGTTCTCGGAATTCCTCAAAGAAAACCCAAGCCTGCGGGAAGAACTCGTCATCACCAGCAAATGCGGCATCCGCTTTGAAGGCGACCCAGTCGAAACTTCCCCCGGACGCTACGACTTCCGCAAAGAGTACATTCTACAGTCGGTAGACGGTATTTTGTCTCGCCTTAAGATCGACACTCTAGACCTGTTGCTCCTCCACCGGCCCGACTACCTTTTCCAACCCGCCGAGGTCGCTGAGGCCTTCGCAGAGCTCAAAAGCGCCGGGAAAGTCGACCACTTTGGCGTAAGCAACTTCCGCCCCAGTCAAGTGAGTCTCCTCCAATCCTTCCTCGACCAGCCTCTCCTCGCGAATCAAGTCGAGATAAATATCCATACGATTGATACGCTCCTCGACGGAACGCTCGACCAGTGTATCGAGCTTGGCATTACGCCTCAAGCCTGGTGTCCCCTCGGAGGCGTCGTCTACCCTTCCTGGTACAACACCTTCACGCCCGAAACCGAAGAACGCATCAAAGCGGAGTTCGATCGACAGTCTGAAATCTACGACGCCGAAAATTGGATCATCATGCTCGCCTGGCTTCTCAAGCACCCCTCCGGCATCGCCCCCATCATCGGTTCCACTCACCCCGGACGCATCGCGCAAGCCAAGCAAGCCCTTGCGATCGACTACTCCCGCGAAGACTGGTACCGCCTCCTAGAAGCCCGCAACGGCGAACCCGTGCCCTGATTCGACTAAATAAACTCTCGATACCCGCGAAAAGTCGCTCAGTTCTGAATCTTCAAAATTCAAGCATGCGCCAATCGACCGACACTTCAATCGGTCCTTTACTACAAAGGCATGCTCAATCTCTCCAGCTTGCCACCCGCGGACTGCTCAGCTCGCGGATTTAGTTCTTTACACCTTCCTGACCCTAAGAGACAGGAAGGCGTTTTGAATCAGATCCTAAGAATAGGAACTAAAATCTCAGGCTAACGCCCGAATTGACCTTCCGAACTGAGCCATAAAGACCATTCGCCGTCACATACTCTTCATCGAGGAGATTGCGGAAGTTCAAAAAGAGCTCAGTCTTGCTGTCGTTCTGCAGCTTATAGCGTATGAATCCATTGAATACAGTATACTCGTCGCTCACAACCGTCGGACTCGTATAATTGCTCCGTATGGGAGCGGCATCCTTGTAGGATGCGGTGAGACCAAATCGCAGTCCCTTGAGAGCCCCGTCTTTATTAAACTTGTAGACCGCAGTAATCTGTCCCGCATTTTCGGGAGACCGCGGAAGATCTTGGCCGACTTCTCCCGCAGCGGAGCCTGCCGATGCCGTCACCAGCTCGCCGTCGAAAGACAAAGCTGAAGCGTTCAAAGACAACTGATCGTTAACCCTCCAATTGAGCGATAGCTCCACGCCACGCGCTTCTTCTTCTCCCGCGTTGACCCAATAGCTTTCGCCCGTTGGAGAATCGTCCGCCGAGATTTGGCGGGGCAAGCCTTCATTCGTCAAATCGAAGAACGTCAAAGTCGAGAAAAGGCGATTCTCGAAAAGATCAAATTTGATTCCTACCTCGGTTCCTACCCCAGAAGACGGATCTAAAGGAACATCATCCAAGCCCGTACGATACACCGGAGCAAAGCTGGTACTATGGTTCGCGAAGAGAACGATACCGTCGGTCGCCTTAAAGGTGGCTCCCACCAGATAGGTCGTGTCCTCTTCTTCGGGACTCGTCTGAACTCCGTTCACGACCCGACGCACATCGCTATCGGCCACCCCGCCCATGAAAACCAAGCGATCCTCCATCATATAGAGCGTCTCCATCAGGCGGATATTATGCCAAACCGCGTAATTCTCGGTAGGGTGTCCATTCCTGATCGCCCATCCCGTTATGTCATCCAATGGGTTGCCTGCCGTCCAAGCGTAATCCTCTTCCGTGATCGTCTCGCCGTTCAGAGGGTTTGGCAAAGCCGCTAGACTATTGGATCCAGTGGTATTATATCGAGTGACCCCAAAAAGGTTATAGTTGCGCTCGTAACCAAGCAAAGTGCGAGAGCGAATTCCATTGAATTCCTTTTCGTAAAGCGCATCCGCCTTAAATCCCTTAATGCGGTTGAAGGGAAACGACATGAAAGCCGGATAACTGCGCTGCGCCGGGTTTGTTCGCAGGATCCTACGAGTGCGAGTGTTGCCTGGCGATACGTTGCGAATTTCCGAGTCGCGTTCGTTATAGGAGTAAGCCGCCCGCAGGTGAAGGTCTTCCCCAATCTTAGTCGTAAGCTCCACGCCGATGTTCTTCTGCTCGTTGATTGAATAGGTGTTAGGGCCACGCTCATTGAATGTACGGCCAAGACCTCCCTTGTCGTAGTCCGTTACCCAATTCCCATCCTCATCTTGAGTCTCCCAAGCAACAGTGTCCGCCAGATTTACCTCCTGACGCAGGAACTCGGTCTCCACGAACAACTCAGTCGATTCGCCTATCCTGTAAAGGATGGAAGGAGCGACCACCCTTCGCTCTTTTTCATAGTAATCCTGATCGCTTTCTTCATTCGAGAAAGAAAAGGGAAGCCGGAAAGCGAGTCGATCGCTGCCGCCCGCAGCTCCCATAACATCCGCGCTTAATCGGTAGCTGTCATAAGAGCCATAGCTAGCAGTCAGATGGGTCCGGCGATCGAACTGAGGACGTTTCGGCACGTAGTTGATAATGCCGCCCGGATCCGTCTGACCATACAAAACCGAGTTAGGGCCTTTTATGATGTCTATCCGCTCAACACTCGTCATATCGAAGAGACGTCCGCCCGAAGCAAAGCCGCCACGCCTTGGGACTGAGCGAAAGCCGCGCTGAGTATATATCGTATTCCCGCCTCCTCCGCTCGTATTCACAGCTTCACTACTATTGACTCCGGCCGCGATCTCTCCCAAATTGTCCGCGTTGTAAAGGCCCATGTCCTCGATCATGTTCGAGCCGATCGAAGTCAGATCCAAAGGAAGGTCCTTTATATCCATTGCCACGATCGATCCTGAATTCGATCTGGTAATCTGGTAGTCATCCGCTCCCGAAGATTCTACAATAAAGGGAGATAGCTCGAAAACGTCTTCATTCTCGTCTTGAGCTGAAGCAATGCACGCCGAAAACGC
>JBCCZW010000353.1:0-5244 GCA_039186805.1 Verrucomicrobiota bacterium | reverse complement strand
TGTCTCGAATGTAGAATTCGAGCCACCGGAATCGGAATCCCGCAAGAAAAGCAATCCAAGCTCTTCGACGCATTTTCCCAAGTCGATTCATCGACCACGCGCGAGTACGGTGGAACGGGTCTCGGCTTAGCCATCTGCTCCCGCCTAGCCAATCTCATGGGAGGCTCTATCTGGCTCGAAAGCGAAGCGCTCGTCGGTTCGACATTTCATTTCACGATCAAGACGATGGAAGTTCCCTCCTCTTTAAAGGACTTCCCCAATTTTAAGGGACTCCATGGTCTCATCCTCGACGCTAAGGAAAAACACGCCAAAGCCCTCGTAAACCAGCTCCTCCACTTCGGCATTTCAACTCAAATCTGCGAAACGCCCTCGCAAGCCAATACGCTAATAGATGAGCAAAGACGTATTGAATTCATCATTACGAACCGCATACCGCTGAAAGATATCGCGGCCCTCTATCACCATGCTAACCTCAACCGAGGTGAGCGAATCCCATTTTTCTGTCTCTTCAATCGGGAGCAATTTAAAGACCCTGCTCTCAATTACAACGACAGCAGCATAATCCAAATCACGAAGCCAGTAGCCCGTACCAAAATGATCAACGCTCTCCAGAAATATTTCGATACAGCCCCTCGTCCAGAGATGCAGCGCAATGCAATCACAAAAGAAGACCCCTCCGTATTAGGGAAGCAACTACCCCTACGCATTCTAGTAGTCGATGACAACACCACTAACCAGTACTGCGCGCACGAACTCCTATCCCGCATGGGATACGAGGCAGATATTGCAGACAACGGCGAAGAAGCCGTAAACATGTCTCGAGACCGCAACTACGACGTAGTCTTCATGGACGTCCGCATGCCCATCATGGATGGCCTAGAAGCGACTCGCAGGATTCGCTCAGAAGGCCGGCAAATGAAGCAGCCCCACGTCATCGCGCTCACAGCTAACGCATTGAGAGAGGATCGCGACGCCTGCTTCGAAGCTGGCATGGACGACTTCATCGCCAAGCCAGTTCAATTCGACTCGCTGAGAGATTGCCTCCTCTCCATTCAAGATAAAATCTCACTCAACTAGGTGGGATAATTTCCAATCACGAACGCGCTCTCAGTCATTCTCACCTGCATATCTGAGAACGAGGGTCGGCCCGAAACTAATGGGACCATCGCCAGCATAGCTTCTACGCCACGTCCTCAGCGCCCCATAGCTTAGGCATATTGAATCTTCGCCAAGTTGCAGAAATTCTGAGGAGCCCATGGACCATTGTAAGTGAAGCAGAAGTCGGGAGCAAAACGATCGCCCGCATCATATATCGACTTTTCGAATACCTTGACGCGTTCGCGATTCACCAGACAATTGAAAGTCACCACATCGTTTTCCGAAACCGGTATGCGGCTCGCCTTGATCTCAGCGCACCACGGACCAATCACTTCTTCGAGTTTGCTGGCGTAAACTTCCTTTTCCTTTTTCAAAACGTTCTGGAACTTCTCGCACTTCTTAGCGCGATTGCCCAGATAGTAGAGCAGACGGCCATTCAGAACTTTCGCCTTTTCCTCGCGGAGAAAAGGATACTTCTCCATCATATAGTCGAAAAGGTTCTCCACATCGAAGCGCATCGTCACTTCCATCTCCACCTTGCGGTAAATCCGATGAAGCTCATCGCGAAGATAATCGCGATTGTCCGAAAGGACCTCCTCCACTTTAGATAGATCTCGAAGCGTTAAGCCAAACTGCAGCGGAATAATGCTCGCCTCGTCCATCAACTGCCGCAGCACCTGCTGATGAGCGAAAATATCCTTCCCGCGCACCAGCAAGTTAGAATGCCCATAGCTGCTCACGACCGCTGATACCTCGCCAAAGGTAACGAGAAACAAATTACGATCATCCACCCCTCTGATTCCTTCCAAATCATGCGGGGCGTCAGCTAGAGTATAGGCGTATACATAGATGCTCATGCCGAATGTAGAGATGCAGCGCAGTCCGACCGGATCGCGATTTCGTTAAAAAAATGTCAACGAAATCAAAAAGAAGGTCAAATCCAGAAACGCCTGCTCCAGGAAAACGGGGTTTCCATTACCACGACCTGGGGTGTCTTATCCCCCAGTTGAGCCAAAATGATGCATAGGGCACAAGACATTTTGAGGGCTTCTCTCGTCGAGAAAACATGCACCATCGGGCAGGACCTTTGCGCACGGAGCGTTCCCCGAAACCACATAAGACTGATCCCAAGAGAACGAAACGAACGACTACTCCGCTGAATCTCGGATCGCTAATTCAGTGATTCATCGAATCGCTTCGGCCAGAACGCTCGCAATCCCAGCGGCGTAGCTGCCCCTATCCCTTTTATCAAATGAAGCTGAGGTCAGCCACCTCCGCCAGGACCTCCGCGGCCGCCACCTCCGCCTCCGAAACCGCCGCGATTACGACCTCCGCCGGGGCCACCTCTCCCCGGACCAAAGCCGCCGCGATCACGCCCGAACTGATCCATGCTCTCTCGGAAGAATTCGGATTCGCGCTGCTCGCGCTCCCTATCCGCCATCAACTTTTCGGCTAAGCTGATCACTTGCTCTTCATTCATCCGCTGGCTCGCCTCCGCCAATACCAAGGCATCGAATTCAGCCTTTTCCTGATAATAAGTATCCATCTGCTCGGGAGTCACATTCCGGCGCTCCCAACGATTCATCTCATCAACATTCAAACTGTATTCAAATTCCTGACTCGTCCTGCCGTACGCTCTTAACAGGGCCTCCGACTGACGCGCGTTAAGCGGTGTTTCCGTATAGCTCATCGAACGCGCAAACTCGTCAACAGAGTCCTTATACGGAAGCGCCGAAGTGTAAGTCCTCATCTGGCGAGATCCCTGCTCGCCCAAAATGCTCTCCATGTCGGCGTTCAAAACCAATCGCTCTTCACGCATCGACTCTCGGATCGCTTCGCGTTCCTCGTCCGTCGCGGCCATCGCAGCCTTCATCTGGGCTTCGCGACGCAAAACCGCCTGCTCGGCCATAAGCGTTTTCACCGCTTCGATCTCTTCCGGAGCCAAATCAAGGCGCTTAAACAAATCCGCATAGTTCTCGTCGATCCGCACCATCGCCTGCTCGATCATATCCATCCGCATGTCAGGATCCGTAAAACGGCTCATCATGCGCTCCATCATCTGTTGACGGCGCTCCTGCCGTTCCGCTTGACGCTCCTCCTGCGTCATTTCCTGCGGCTCATCGCTCGCCGCCACTTCTTCAACCGTTTCGCTGACCTCCTCGACCGCTTCCACTATTTCTTCCGAAGCTTCCTCTGCTTCAGTCTGAACCTCTGCATCGACCTCCTCCGAAGCCAAGGCCTCCTTCAATTTCCCATTTTCAACATGCAGAAAGCCTGCATACGCGGCGCACACCACCGCTACGACCGCCAAAATGATGCTCTGAGTATTCTTCATATTCGTCACTGTCTGAAAATTCGCGAAAAGCGGCGCCAACATGAGTGCGGCAGCCCGTCCGTCCATCAGATCCAACGCCTTCTCACCGAGGGAAGTTACACCTTCGGGAACTCCTTTTTCCCCTTCCCAGCAGCCGCATATATACCCTTGCAAAATCCGACTCGCTTATGATTCTGCCCCCTTTGTTTCACGAACCCGACGAAATGAGCGTAGAGACCAAACTGCAAAATAAAGCCGACCACATTGGGATCATCATGGACGGCAACGGCCGCTGGGCGCAAAGCCGCGGCCTCTCGCGCATCAAAGGACATCAACAAGGAGTCGAAACCTGCCGTCGCGTCATCGACGCCTGCCAGGATCTCGATGTCCATTTCCTGACCCTCTACGCTTTCTCAGCCGAAAACTGGAAGCGTCCGGAGACAGAGGTCAACGCCCTCATGGAACTCCTGGAGTTTTTCATCAAGAGAGAACTGAAGACCTTGAAGAAAAAGGGTATCCGCTTCCGCGCCATCGGCCGGCTCGAGGGCCTGCCTTCCTCTGCCCGCAGAGCAGTCGAAAAAGCGATGGACGAGACACGAGAGTTCACCAAGTGGAATCTGACCCTTGCCCTCAACTATTCGTCCAGAAACGAAATCGTCGATGCCGCAAAAAAAATCGGCCAGGCAATGGCGGAGGGAAAGATCTCAGCCGACGACATCGAGTGGGAAACCTTCGCCTCAAAACTGTATACCCACGACCTCCCCGACCCGGACCTCATCATCCGCACCTCTGGAGAAAACCGCTTGTCCAACTTCCTCATGATGCAGGCTGCCTACTCGGAATTCTACTTCACCGAAACCGCTTGGCCTGACTTCTCGAAAGCCCACCTCGCCGAAGCCATAGACACTTTCGAACACCGCGAGCGGCGCTACGGCCTGACCGGCGACCAACTTACCAAACTCAAAAAAAGCGAAGCCGCCACCTAACCAGAATTCAGACATCAGAGGTCAGACACTAGACAATCCCCCGACCTCCGACTCCAGACCTCCGACCTCAGAACCGTGGCCAAACGAATCTTCAGTACCATCCTCCTCTGGGTCATCACCGGCGTCGCCTTTTTCAAATTCGGTGAACCTGCCGCCGTACTTCTCCTCGTCGTACTCAGCCTCGCTTCCCAATACGAATTCTACAAGCTACTAGAGCGGATGGGGCGCCACCCGTTCAAAGCCTTCGGCTGCACGCTCGGCGTGATCATGATAATCGGCCCTTACTCGGTCAGAGAACTCGCTGAACATCACGTGCGCGACCTCGAAGCGGGGATCATTGCCATTACGATAGTAGCCTGCTGCCTGCGCATTCTTACCGACCGTAAAACCGAAGAACGCATCGAGACCCTCGGCTCGACCCTCCTCGGTCTGATCTATATCCCCTTCATGCTCAACTTTCTGGTCCGCATCCTAATCTTGCCGGACCTCGAAATCCACGGCCTGATGCTCGTCATCTGGTGTGTCGCAACCGCCAAATTCTGCGACGTAGGAGCGCTCCTCTTCGGCAAAGCCTTCGGCAAACACCTCATGTCGCCTGTCACCAGTCCCAAGAAAACCTGGGAAGGGGCCATAGGTGGCGTCCTTAGTTCCGCCTTTCTCGGCTGCGCACTCACCTACTTTTTCGCCGACTACTACCCAGACTTTCTCACTCCTCTTTGGGGAACCCTCTTCGCCATCCCCATCGCCATCATCTCCATTATCTCGGATCTAGTCGAAAGCATGATTAAGCGAAACGCCGAACAAAAGGACTCCGGCCGTTTCATCCCCGGCATCGGTGGCGCCTTC
>JBCCZW010000352.1:0-5250 GCA_039186805.1 Verrucomicrobiota bacterium | reverse complement strand
TCAGTATTATTTTGCGAAAAAGCGATTTTCGCTTTAGAAGCCGGAATGGAGAGTGCGGAAAGCCTTGGGTAATCGCTAATAATCTGGGTGAGTCGTCTAGGGAACCTCGGCGATTTTGAGGCGGTAGAATCCTTCTGGGATCATCTGCACTTTGAAAGTGGATACGCCGTTGGAAGTGGTTGTCAAAATGGGTTCCGGGTCAGCCGAGGGAGGGGGCAGTACTTCGTCGGGGTAACTGAGCCATCTTAATAGGTCGTCGGCGTACTCGATTTCGACGTTTAGGTTTTCGCTCTCGGCTCGATGCGAATAATGATAGGACAGATCGCCCGGGGCGTTAGCGGTGACGTAATCGCTTGGCAGGTTGTCGAGCGAATTCGGGTCTGAGCCGAGGAGGTATTCAGCGAGGTTGCTGCGTTTGTCGCCGTCGGGGTCTGCGGTCTTGTCGGAGTCGGAGGGCAGGTTCCAGGGGATGAAATTTTTCCATTCGGGATAGGTGGAGGCTTCTTGGTGGTTGGTGGCGAATGAAGCTTCGACGGTGGCGGCTTTGGTGATGTCCTGTATGTATTCTTGGGTGACGCCATTATAGGTAACGCGAATACGGTGTTTGCCTTTGAAGACGGGCGTTTGATATTCGCCCTGGTTGTTGCTGACGCCGTTTTCGTCGGTCCACCAATGGGCCATGACGAGGTCGATCCATTCTTGGCCGCTGGGCTTGACGACCCAATTTTCAGGATCGGAGTCGTTGAACATGATGGCGTTGCCTCGCCAGTGGTTGCTGTCGTTCATTCCCCAGATGGTAACGCCATTGACAGATGGATTTTCGAAGGCGGCTGTCAGGAGATCTCGGGTTTGGGTGGCCTGATCCTGGTCGCTGGGACTGCCGTCCGATTCATTTATATCATACTCGGTGATTTCGATCGGCAGGCTTGGAAGCCCTTGGGGGTAGTTGTCGGTGGGCGCCATGGGTTCGGCGAGAATGGCGAGTCGGGCTTCGAGGTTTTCGCGGGTCGTAATGTGGCTCATATGGGCTTGAACGCCGATGCCGTCGATCGGTCCTCCGGCGTCGCGTATGGCATCGATGAGCGCTTTGTATTCTTTGGCCGCACCGTGATTGGCGACCCAGTTTGCGTTGAGTATGTTGTAGTCGTTGATGAAGAGGATGGCGTTGGGGTCGGCCTCTTTGGCTTTTTTGAACCAGTCGGCGATGATGGCGGCCTCGTCGGCGACTTCGCCGCTCGCGACGATTTTCTCGATGAGCAGCTCGCGTTCGTGAAGCGGTTCGTTGTGAAGGTCGAAGTTGTCGACGCCGGCGTTCTTGAAAGTCGCGTGGTAGGCGTGGACGTGATCGAGAATCTGTTGGTGGATGTAGTCGGGCTCGCTTGAGTTTTTGACGCGATCGGGGACTTGATAAGCGGATCCCCAGATGGTGACGTGACCGCGAACGCGCAGCGGGTCTGAGCTGTTGAAGGCGTGATAGGATTGTGGAAGCGTGACCAGCTCGACATTCTCAGCGTCGGTGCGGGCTTCGAAGTAGGTCCACTTCATGAAGTTTCCGTAGGTCATCGAATTGAAGTATCTTTGGAGATTTGCGACGACGGTAGGATTGTACTGATTGGAATTGGGATCGATGAAGCGGTGTTGGGTGGAGCAGCCGAAGCGAAAGGCGTGGTTGAGCATCTGCACTTCGATGGTGGCGTTCTCGAGGGGTTGGCCGCCAATGGACTGGACTTGGACTGTGAGATCGCTTTTGCGATGATCGAGATCCGCGAGGGAGGCGATGGTCGCTAGTGGCCAGAGGAGCGAACGCAGAATGGCTTTGGGGTGAATAGGCATCTTTTTGCTCGATTAATTGAAGGTTTAATTAAGACTTGAGGTTGAGGCTGATCAAATTGATGCGAAGGGTAAGCGTATCCCTTTGGCGGCCTGATTTCCAGTTGCGAATACGCTCTCGGCATGAAAAAGGGACTGCTTAGAGCAGTCCCTGGAAAGCGTTCACTTTGCGCGGCTTCTTCTACTTCTTCTTAGCGAAGGAGGTAGCGAATTCTTCTATGCTGAGTTTGCCGTCGCTGTTGGCGTCGGCTTGGTTAAATTTGTTTTCCGCCCATTTCTGCGACTTGGCTTCGTCGAAGGCTTTGTTGTTTTTCTTAGCAGAGTTCTTGTTCATGGTGACCCTTTGGGCCACGAATTCGGCTTTGCTGAGAGCTTTGTCTCCATCAGAGTCGAAGTCTGCGAACTGCTTAGCTTGCCACTTGTTGGCTGAGAAGCCGATACTTGCAGCGAAGAGAGAAACCAGGAGGGCGAGGATTGTCTTTTTCATATCTTTAATTTCGAATTTTAGTTTCGGGTTAAGAGTCGGGCTCAGCTCTTCTTCTTTTTCTTGTTTCCGCCTTGGTTCATGGACGCGTAGAATTCTTTGCCAGAGAGTTTGCCGTCTCCGTTTTTGTCAGCCTTGGAAAAATTACGCTTTGCGTTCGCGGCGACTTTGGCTTCGTCGAATTCCTTGTTGTTTTTCTTCGCGTTTTTTTTGGCTGTATTTAGGCGTTGAGCGATGTACTCGCTTTCGTCGAGCGCTTTGTCGGAGTTGGCGTCGAAGTTCTGGAAGGCCTTTACTTGCCATTGTTTAGGCTCGGCGTAACCGAGAGCGAGTACGCTGAGGGTAGCGAGGAGGGCGATCGTGCTCTTAATAGGGGTTCTCATATGAGTTATTGGGTTGATGGTTGTGGTTCCTCTCGCGTTGGGAGAGGACTCTTGGAAATGTCGCGAAGCGGGTAGGTGTGAGTTACACTAAGGGCTTGAAGCGCCATAGGCTTGAATGGGAGATGGGGCTTGCGAGGTATTGCTTTGATGAAGAATGATGGAAGTTCGCTATTTTGAAGATGGAGGAAGAGGACAGCGATGGGTTGAGTGAAGGGGCTTTTGCTGTGATCGGCAGCTATGAGTCGGCTAAGGAGGCTCATGAAGCGGGGCTGGCGGTTTTGGCGGCGGGACACGCTTATTGGGTAAACTATTTTGAGGGGCGTTATCTGTTGCTGGTGGCAAGGCGGCAGGGAGAAGCGATGCGCAGGGAGGTCGCTTTGTCTGATTCATTCAATCGGTTTTGGCCGCCGCGGGCGCTGTGGCTTCCGGATCGTCGTGCCAGCAAGTGGCCCACGGCGGGGGCTTGCGTGGGGTTGGTCGGCATGTTTGCGGCTCAGTCTCGATGGCCTGCGTTGGAGGAGATTGGACTGAGCGGGAGCGTGGAGATATGGGAGAAGGGCGAGTGGTGGAGGTCACTGACTGCGGCGAGCCTGCACGCGGATGCGGGGCATCTCGCAGGCAATCTGATGGGGATCGCTCTGTTTGCGTATTTGGCTTGTCGATACTTTGGGAATGGCCTCGGGTGGTGCTTGATTCTGTTTGCGGCGAGCTTGGCGAATCTGAGCAACGCTTACACTCATATTGGAGAGCCGTTTCGTTCATTGGGGGCGTCGACAGCGGTTTTTGCTGCTTTGGGCCTATTGTCGGGCTTTCCGATCGGGACGTTTCTGCGGACAAAGGAAGCGATTCAGACTAAGGATTGGCTGGTACCGTTTTTCGGGGGGTGCGTTTTGTTCGCTTGGATGGGCGGAGGGGAGTTTCCGACGGATGTGCCGGGGCATTTGTGGGCGTTTTTCTATGGGACGGTTTTGTCGACCTTGGCGGCTTGGGGCGCCTTGCTGGATAAGATGGGTAAGGAGTGGCAGGCCGCTTTGCTATGTGGAGCTTTGAGCGCTATGGGGATTGCGTGGGGCTTGGCTCTTGGTTAGAATGTGGAATGGGGAATGTCGGGTCGGCGCCCCGACCTACAGGGGGTGCGGTTTGATCATCACGTTATTTGGGTTTGTTGATTTGCTATCTGGATCGGGGTATTCAGGGTCAGGCTATGCAGAGCTTTGAGTTTGAATCCCAGGTGGTGCGCGTGGAGGGATCGATAAGTCCGCATGCGGTGCCGGTGCCGGATGAGGTGGCGGAAGTATTTTGGGATTCGGGAACAAGGAGATTGCTTGTCAGGATTAATGGATACGAGATGAGGAGAGGACTGCAGGGGAGTCGAGAGTTCGGGAGCCATTTGGTGGTGGGGCTTTCACTTTTAAAGGAAGTAGGCGTTGGTTTGGGCGATGTGGTGAGAGTTGAAATGGAGGCGGATCCGAATCCGGACGAGGTGGATGTTTGCGACGAGCTTTTGATTGCGTTGGAGCAGGATGAGGTAGCAAGGGAACGGTGGGGTGAATTGACGCCGGGCAAGAAAAGGGGGCTGGCTTATCATGTAGGGAGCGCAAAGCGGGAGGAGACCCGGATCAAACGGGCCTTAGATGTCGCGGAGAAGTTGAGAACGAGGACTTTGTACGGGGATTAGGCGTTAGCTGCGAGCGGATGAGCTGCGCGGCCAGCGAGGCCGCTGACCCTCCATTTGGGTAGTCGAATGTCGGGTCATCGCCACGACCTACACTTATGGAATGGAGGAAAGGGCGCTATTGTATTTTGATTTCGGCTACGGCGAGGCCCATTTCGCCAGCGATGGAGTAGAAGAGGTAGCGTTTCTCTCCGTCTTGGAATAGGTAAGGGTCGCGGAGTTGTTGCTGGTGTTTGCCTCCGCCGCTTTTCGATGGCTGGATGGGGTATTGGATACCTTCGTATTCGGTTTCGGGACGGAGGACTTCGATTGCGGGTCCCGCTTCCCATTGAGTCCAGTCGCCTTGTAGAGAAACCTCGGATACGAGAATTCGCTCGGGAGCGTCGGATTTTCGGGTGTAGAAGATATATAGTTTCTCGTTGTGTATCCAGATTGTGGAGTGACGAATGCGCAGATCGTTGCGGCGGCCGAATGGATCTTCGATCGTGGCGTGTGGGAAGAGGGGGCGGTTGTGGCGGCTCCAGTTTCGGTTAGGCTCTTCTGATCGATTGAGGTAGCCGTGGGTATCCAGGGCGTAGTAGGTGTCTTGATGTTTGAATACGCGGAAGTAGGCGGAGCCTAGGATTTGGTTTTCAGCCTTGAAATCGATGCCGTTTTTCGAGGTGGCGAATGCGGTCTTCTGGTTTTCGGTTTCTCGGGAGCCGTGGAAGTACATGCGTATTTCCCGTTTTTGGTGATCGATGTGCACATCCGGCGACGCGATGTGGCCGATGAAGGCGGGGGCTTGGTGGAGGTGGAGCGTGCCGGGTTCGTAGATGATCCAGGGTCCTGCTATTTGATCGGCATAAGCGAGTCGGATGTATTTGCCGTTGTGATGC
>JBCCZW010000351.1:0-5254 GCA_039186805.1 Verrucomicrobiota bacterium | reverse complement strand
GTGAAGAGTTTTGAGGAGCTTACTAACTCTTCGTTTTTCACTCCTCGTTCTTCACTTCCCTATAGCTGGCTACGACCCAGTTGGAGAGTTCTTTTTCGGCGTTGCGGACGACTTCGTCGGTAATGTCGAAGGTCTTTTGGCCGGTGTTTCTCGATATCAGCGTGAGGCCGTGGTGGAAGTCGCGGAATTTGGTCTCGCAAAGGGCTCGGATGGTTTTGTCGGTTTCTAGGCTTTCTTCGACGAGGGTTTCGATGGCTTCGTCGGTGAAGCTGAGCTTGAAGCCGTGTTGTTGCTCGAATCGGTTGGCGAAGGCGGCGACCTCTTTCTTGAGAAGTTCGCGCTGGGGGGCGATATTATCGCGTATCAGCTTTTTGAGGACTTCGCTTGGCTCTTCGACGGTGGCTTTATCGACTTCGAACTTTTCGATAGTGGTGGAGGGGAGTTCGAACTTAAAATCGCGGAAGACGCGTTCGAGGACGGTCATGAGTCCGCGGGCTCCCGTTTTTTCTTTGTAGGCCCGTTGAGAAACTTCGCGTAGGGCGTCGCTGGATACGGAGAGCTCGATGTCGTAACCGCTGAAGTCGTTAACGTATTGCTGGAGGATGCTGCCTTCCGAGGTGGTCATAATCTGGAGGAGATCGTCTGGCTGAAGGGGTTGGCAGGCGACGCGGACGGGGAGGCGGCCGATGAACTCGGGCTCGAAACCGTATTTGATGAAGTCGGTTGTTTCGGCGTTATCGAGGTAGTTTTGGATCTCGTCTTCGTCGATGTCTCGGGGGGCGGAGAAGCCCAATGCGGAGGCGCTTAGTCGTTTCTTGATGGATTCGTCCATCTTATCGAAAGCTCCGGAGACGATGAAGAGGATGTTGCGGGTACTCATCGTGCGGGGGCGGGGTTTGCCTCCTTTTTGAAAGTCCATCATGGCCTGCATTTGTCCGAGAATGTCGGTTTGGCTTTGCAGGTTCACGTCGGTTTCTTCCATGAGCTTAAGAAGATTGATTTGTACTCCTCTTCCGGATACATCGCGTCCGCCGAGGGCTCCGCCGGAGTTAGCGATCTTGTCGATTTCGTCGATGTAGATGATGCCGTATTGGGCGAGTTCGGTGTCGCCGTCGGCGTTCTTTACGAGGTCGCGCACGAGGTCTTCGACGTCGGAGCCGACGTATCCAGTTTCTGAGAACTTGGTAGCGTCGGCTTTAACGAAGGGGACGCCGATGAGTTTGGCGACGTTCCGCATGAGATAGGTTTTCCCGACGCCGGTGGGGCCGAGCAGGATGATGTTTTGCTTGGCGTAGTCGCGCGTGTTGAGATCAGGATTTTCGATGCAGCGGCGGATGTGGTTGTAGTGGTCGCAGATGGCGACGGAGATGACTTTTTTCGCTTCCTTCTGTTGGATGACGAAGCGGTCGAGGTAGTCGCGGATTTCTTTGGGCTTTAGATTGAAGTTGCGAATGCGTTCGAGGGCTTCTTCGCGCTCTTTGTCTTCTTCTGGCTTTTCGGGGGGAGCAGGGTCGCCGCTTTCGGATTGCGCGTCGCTTTGGTTGAATCCGCTTTGCGGCCCGAAAGGCATGAATACTTTTCCCTGCTTAATTGCCTCTTGGATTTGCTTTTGCAGCTCTTCCATCGGGTTTTTAGGCTCTTTATCATCGCTCATGGCGGCCAAATTGTAAGGGTTTGAGGTTGACGCAAACTAAAGTGTGAAAGTAATTTACGGATTCTAATCGTTAGAAAATCTGAATCCGTCCAACTTGCCATGTCCAACAATCTAACAAAACGCGACATCGTCTTAAGAATCTTCGAAAAGTCGAAGGATATTCCGCAGAGCAAGATCCAAGATACAGTGCAAATGACGCTCGATATCATTTTGGAGGCCCTGGCGGAAGGACGTAACGTGGAGCTTCGCAACTTTGGCGTTTTCGAGGTCCAAAAGCGCAAGGCGCGTGTGGGCCGCAACCCGAACCGTCCCGAGACCGACGTCGTTATTCCGACGCGAGCGGTAGTCAAATTCAAGGCGGGTAAGGTGCTGAAGGCGAAGATCAAGGATATCGATTTGGAAACGATTCAGTAGGATCGTTTCGGGATCGGGAGAATTGAATGAATTTTGAAGGACGACCTTAGGGTCGTCCTTTTTTTGTCTACAGCCAAATCGGTTGGGATTCTTTCGGAAAGAAATCCTCCATCGGCTATCTTCATTCTCATCTTCGATCCCATGCTCTTCTGGATGGAAGATGAAGATAGACGATAGGAGAGATCCATGAAGGATGGGGATAGGTCTTTTTCTTGAGTTGGGGTGGGGCTTTCGAGGGGCTTGGGCTTCTGCGTTTCGCAGGCGAGCTAGCTTTCAGATTGATATCGGGAAGCTGAATTCATCGGACTCACATCCGATGCTCCTTTGATTTGAGGCACTTCGGTGGCCGCCCCTTCGGATGGAAGATGAGGATGGTAGATCGTAGATTGGATTGGGGCTGGACAGAATTCGGGGGCTTTGGGAGGTTGCGGAGCTTTTACGATGGCTAGCTTTAAAACGCTTTATGGATTTCGGGAGTTTTACCCGGAGGATTACGCTAAGCGGAAGTTCATCTTCCAGACCTGGCAGAGGGTTTCTCGTGGCTTCAACTTTCAGGAGTTTGATGGGCCGGTCTTAGAATCATTGGAGCTATTCAAAGCGAAGTCGGGCGATGAGATCGAGGAGCAGCTTTTCTGTTTTACGGATAAGGGCGGGCGTGAGGTGTCGCTTCGTCCCGAACTGACGCCGAGTTTGGCGCGGATGATTTCGGCGAGAGCCAACGCTTTGAAGCGTCCGATCAAGTGGTTTTCGATGGGGGATAATTTCCGTTATGAGCGTCCTCAGAAGGGGAGGCTTCGTTGCTTCAGTCAGTTCAATGCGGACATCTTGGGTGAAGCGGGACCGGCAGCGGAGATTGAATTGATCTCTTTGCTCATTCAGACGCTGACGACTTTTGGACTCACGGATGAGGACTTCTATGTGCGTTTGAGCGACCGCGATTTGTGGATGCTTTATTTGGAATCTTTGGGCTTTGGCGCAGAGGAGATTCCGGGCGTTCTCGGCGTAGTTGATAAGTGGGAGCGGATGCCGGAAGAAAAGTTGTTGGATGCGTTGGGCAAGGTTGCGGGCGATCGAGCGGTTGAGCTGAAGGGGCAGGTTGAATCGTTTTTGGCGATTGATAGCATTGAGGCTTTGGAGGCGAAGTTTTCAGAAATCGGAGCGGGGGAATCCGAGCGTTTTGCGAAGCGGGTTTCCGAATGGACGGCGGTTTTGGAAGGTCTGTCTGCGATGGGGCATGGCGCTTTCGTTAAGATGGATCTTAGCATTGTGCGCGGTTTGGCGTACTACACGGGATTCGTCTTCGAGGCTTTCGATAAGAAGGGCGAGTTTCGGGCGATTGCCGGCGGCGGGCGGTATGATGCCCTCGTTAAGAAGATGGGCGGACCGGATATGCCGGCAGTTGGGTATGGCATGGGGGATGTGGTTTTGGGCGACTTGCTCGAGGATCGCGGGTGCATGCCGCAGTTTGTAGAAACTTTAGACGCGTATATGGTAATTGGCGGAGAGGCTGAACGCGCAGCGGCTTTGGAGGATGCGAGTCGCTTGCGTCAGGCTGGTTACATCGTAGATTACCCCTTCAAGAATCAGGGTTTCGGAAAGCAGTTTAAGTCGGCCATTGCAGCGGGGGCTCGAGCCGCTCTTATATATGGTAGCGACGAGTTGGCGAAGGGCGTGGTCAAACTGCGCGATTTGAATACGCGAGAGGAAGTTGAGGTTCCGCGCGCTCATGTCTTGGACGCGATGCGGGATCTGATGGATGGTTAATGTATAGGCGTCGGCGAGACAGAGAGGTTGGCAGTGGAGGTATCATGACCCGCCTTTTGGTGATGGTCGCTTCTGCGGTAGTCTTTCTGGCGATGTTCGCGCACATCATGGCGAGTGGGGCGATGTTTAAGCCTCGACTGTCGAGTTATAAGCTGGAAACCGAGGCCAAGGGCGAAGGCGAGTTGCCGGTTCAGATTGTTGAGTTGGGCAGCGGCGGTAAGATTGCGACTTACCATAAAGTCGTTCGTCCAGAGGCCTTGACGGTGGTCTATTTTCATGGAAACGCGGAAGACATTGGCGACTCGATGGCGATTTTGAGTACGCTGCAGTTGCGGGGCTTCAATGTGGCGACGATGGACTATCGAGGCTATGGGCTTTCCGAAGGGGAGGCGTCGGAGAGGAATGTCTATGCGGATGCGGGCGCGTTTTTGGATTTTCTGATCGAGGACAAGGGAGTTGAGGAATCGAAGATCGTTGTAATGGGGAGGTCTTTGGGCGGGGCTCCGGCAATCAAGTTGGCGAGCGACTACGAGGTGGCGGGCTTGATCGTGGAGAGTTCCTTCAAGAGCATCTACTCGCTGCTTATTCCGATCCAGTTCGTGCCGGGAGATAAGTTCCGCAATGCGAGCAAGATTTCAGACGTGAATTGCCCGACGCTGATTATTCACGGAGAGAAGGATCGGGTAGTTCCCGTTGAGCACGGACGGGAGTTGGCGGCTCGGTCAGGAGCAACGAAGCTGGAAACGCTTTGGCTTGAGGATGCCGGGCACAATGATGTCGCTCTAGTGGGTGGAGCCGCTTACAGGGGCACGATCAGGAAAATTTTGTAAGAGCTGAGCGGGGAATAAGAGGGATTTTGGCGGCATGATGCCCTTGTTTCATTTGTGGAAATTTGGGTGTCGAAAAGGGTGATTTTCCCTCTGAAGAATCCACCGATTCTGGATTTGCTTTTTGCGAGGAGCCCCCTTTTATGGGCACTCTTTTTGTCAAATGAAAATCCTAGTCGCAGATAAGATATCGCCAACTGGAGTCGATTTCCTTAAGCAGCAGGAAGGCTTTGAAGTCATCGAAGCCTTTCAATTCTCAACTGATGAGCGTCCCGCCAAGGTTGCTGAGCTGTCGAAGGATGTTTCCGCCATCATCGTGCGCAGCGATACGACTGTGACCCGGGAGATAATAGAAAACGCTCCCAATTTGAAGGCGATCGGCCGCGCGGGTGTGGGTGTCGATAACATTGATATTCCTGCGGCAACGGACCATGGCGTGATCGTTATGAACACGCCGGGCGGCAATACCGTGGCGACGGCGGAACTGACCTTTACCCATATGTTGGGTACCACGCGTCCGCTCGCTCAAGCGGCGGCTTCTATGAAGGACGGCCGATGGGATCGTAAGATCCTTGGCGGTAGCGAACTCCGAGGC
>JBCCZW010000350.1:0-5264 GCA_039186805.1 Verrucomicrobiota bacterium | reverse complement strand
CCCTCCGTAATTATCTAGAGACTTCACCTTGAATTGGCCATGAACCGTGGTTTCGCTTGAGGCAACCGCAAATGAGATGAACCCAAAGGCTACACAAAATCTAAATACTGTTTTCTTCATCTTTAAACCACTGATGACACTGATTTTCACTGATAAGTAGGTTCTTTCGGTGTTACTGAGTAATGATCTTTTGCAAACGGGCTAAACTGGATTCGAGCGCTGAGATTCTATCGCTCTTTTCCTCTGCAAGTTCCATCGGCGAGTTGCCATGAAGAAATCGACTTGATGAATTGGGCATCAGACCCAAGGCGGGAAACACACCAATGATTCGAGAGAATCCAAACGACACAAACAAGATACAAAGCTGCATAAATTCCTTTTTAGAGTAGATACCAATCGCACACCAGATCAGAAGCCAAACCAAGACACATCACCATTCGACAGAACCAATTCGGGCACTGTAACGAAATTGCGAATACAGAGTGTGGACAACTAACCTTCCTGAAACTTGTTATCGATGAAGGAATCGATGTGTCAAACTGGAATAAGCAGATTTACTCAATTCCCTAGTTTTCTAATTAAGTATACCTACTCTCACGATAGGGTACCTTACTTAAGCGCTGAAATTGCGGTTGATCGATTTAACGCGAGCGTGACATTTAGAGATCGTGAGTCTTCGATTTTGACAAAGACCAAAGTCGATTTCCTACGGCGAGGTATCAGCTGAACGGTTCTGGGAGCGGCCGAAAAAGCTGGTTGATGCGCGGGCTTCAATCGGGAAGCTGGCTTTCCTTCCAAGACGGCTTGCCTGATGCGACCTAAAGGAAGTGACGACTCGCCTTACTAGGGGCGAGAATCGTGCAGGAAGCTGAGACGAACGCTCTAGCGGGTTTTGTGTGGAGAACGTTTAGTCATCGGCCTCCCCCTTCTTCGCCCTTGGGGCTTCGCCGAGGCAAGCTGTCCGATGCTACTTTGGTTTGATAGAGGGGGAGTTTGGGGCGAGTCAAGAGGCTCCTCCTACAGATCTACTCTCACCTCGTTTTTGTAGATGTCTTCGAGTTCCTGCCTCTTGCGGATTAGGGCGATGCTTTTGTCGGCTCTGAGGAGTACTTCGGCGGACTCAGGGAAAGAGTTGTAGTTTTTGGTGGGCATGCTAGCGCAGTAGGCTCCTGCTCCTCCGATGGCAAAGAGATCCCCGACTCTCGCTCCGGTAAGCGTTCGCGGGTTGAGGGCTTCCGGATCGCCGGGCATCGGCGTGAGAATGTCGCCCGATTCGCAGCAGTGACCGACTACGATGTAGTCTTGCTCGCCGCGCTCCGAAGGATCTGCAGGAAAAACCGTCATCGGATGCTGCGCCCCGTACATGGAGGGACGCACATTGTCGGTCATGCCGGTATCGAGTTTGATGAACTCATAGCCTTCGTCGCCGGTTGACACCGTATCTTGGATACGCGAAAGAATGGTGCAGCTATTGGCCACTAAGTAGGTGCCGGGTTCGACTTCGAGGTGAATCTTACGGCCCGTATCTTGAGCGAAGTCCAGGAACATTTGCTTCATTGGCTCGCCCACGTAGTCGATGTCGGTCGTCTTTTCATCTGGCATGCGCCCTACCTTGTAACCTCCTCCGAGATTCAGAGTCGTCACCGTTTCGAATTGCTTCACGATCTCGAGACTCAGCGACACTGCGCGAATCCAAACATCGGCGTCGCTACCGCTTCCGATGTGCGTGTGAATTCTGAATACATGCAGGTCGTGAGTCGCAAGGATGTCCTTCACTTTTGCAATGTATTCATGCCATATGCCGAAGCTTGAGGCCGGCCCCCCTACGTTTGTTCGCTGGGTGCCGCCGGACCCGAGTCCCGGATTGAAGCGCAGACCGACTTTTCCTCCTGGAAAGAGTTGACCATAAACCTCAAGCTGGTTGAGGGAGCAGGCGTTCAGGCTGATGCCAAGTTCCATCAGCTCCTTGATGTCAGCTGGGAGTTCCTGGGTGCTGAGCGAGATTTTCTCAGGGGCAATTCCTGCGCTTACAGCCCGTCGCACTTCGTATCCCGAGCTCGCATCGATATGCAGACCCATAGAGTCGAAGAGACGAAGGATGTTCGCATTGGAGGACGCTTTCATTGCGTAGCGAGCAGTCAGTCCAAAAGCGTTTGGGAAATTGAGGATCTTATCGGCTTGCGAACGGAGCTCCGCCTCATCGTAAACGTAGCAAGGCGTGCCAAATTGGTCCTGTATTTGAAATGCAATTTCAGAGTTCATGTAAGCGCTTTAGTTTTCTTGGGGCTTGGCTGTTGTTTCAGTCTACCCAAATGCTGAACTGGAGCTCCAATACCTAGGGTTATCACTAGTTTTTCGAGTTATTGGAGGCTCAAATAGGCGAGACCTTTTTCAGTTCATCGGCGAGATACTGGGAGCCGATTCGACCCCTGCAAGCCTGAGTTTCGCCTAGAGCTCTTCTTATTTGCGGGAAATTTACCAAAAAGACGTTCTGCGACGCCGGGGCGATCTTCAGCATTTGCGTAGAATTCCGATCTACAGGCTGAGTTCACTTACTCACTTTAACCAACTCCCGAACGATAGCTCCGCACCGCGACTCCCACGGCAGATTTGAATATGTTTAAATGGCAACCGAGTTTTCCCGCCAAGCTCAGCCTGATTGCAACAGGCTTGCTCCTTGCGTGCTCACTTCTTGCGATCGCTTTCCTGCGTTCTTCGGCGGCATCGGAAAAGAGCATTGCCCGCGAAGCTAGAGTTCTCGCAAGCGCTGAGGTATTGGCTTCTTTGCTAGAGAGCGACTGGGAACAGTACTCGAAGGATTCCTCCCGCATCCAAGTAAGCGACATCCTCAATGACACCGTTTCGAAGTTTCCCGCAGAGGCGGGACAGACCAATCTCAAGATTTGGAAGAGAACCGAGAACGGCACCCAATTGGTGGCTCAATCTCGGGTCGCTCGAGCGAGGTCCCTCGAAGAATGGAAGAGTGGCGTACCGCAAAAGACAAACCTGCTCAGCCTGAGCTTTCCGATTCGGGACGAAGAGAGTGAAATTCTCGGGTTCGTTCAGCTGGAAGGCGATTCGAAGACCCTTTCTGGGGAGGCCGACGGAAATTTCGCTCTGGAAGGCGCTTTGATCCTGCTGGTGGTTTCTTTTATCGTGGGGCTCTCTTACTTTTTCGTCAGGCAAATCACTGCGCCTTTAGCGCAACTCGCGAGCGCGACAGAGAAGGTAAGCGAGGGGGAGTTGCATTACCGGATCGAGGAGACTCCGAACCGTGAGTTCACCGCTCTGTTTTCGGCTTTCAACCAAATGATTTCGGGGCTGGAGCAAGCGAGCCAAATTCGGAATGAGCATGAGAAAGAGATGCTCGCCAGACAAGAAGAGCTAATTTCGGCTAGGGATAGGGCCGAATCCAAGATCAAAGCGAAGGACGATTTCCTCGCGACAATGAGCCATGAGATCCGCACCCCCACAACCGGCATAATCGGACTACCTGAAATTCTGCAACAGAGCATAGAGGATCCAGAGCAAAGGAAGATTTTGAATACGGTCGTCACTAGCGGGAATTCGCTGATGAATATCGTAAACGACATTTTAGACTTCTCTAAGATCGAAGCCGGTCGCCTAGAGCTAAGCCCCGAAGCAATCGACTTGAGAGAATTTCTAAACGACATCACGCTATTCTATCAACCGCTCGCCTTCACAAAGGAGATTGAGATGAAGTCCGTAATAGACGATCGGATACCAGATCACGTTTTGATCGATGGACATCGACTGCGGCAGGTGCTGACGAACCTTATCAGTAATGCAATCAAATTTACTAAGGCGGGCTACGTAGCGCTTGAAACGCGAGTTTTGACGCTCGCAAGCGAATCTGTGCGGGTCAAATTCGCGATACGCGACACGGGGATCGGAATAGATGGAGAAGGCAAGAAGCGGCTCTTCAAGTCGTTCTCCCAGGCGGACTCTTCAACCTCCCGCGATTACGGAGGCACGGGTCTAGGACTCGTCATCAGTCAATCGATCATCGAAATGATGGATTCGAAAATCGGTCTGGAAAGCAAGCCTGGTAGAGGGAGTAATTTCACATTTGTATTGGATCTTCCGATACCCGCATCTGAAATGATAAAGGATCAAGAGGCTGGCGCGGCCGCCGTCAGTTTGGATGGATGCTTGAAAGGCTATCGAGCTCTTATCGCAGACGATTCCCAAGTGAATCGGCTCACGGTACAGCTGCAGATGGAGAAGCTGGGTTGCGAATTGCGCCTGGTAACCGACGGAAAGCAAGCGCTGGCAGCGGTTAAGAACAGTCGTTTCGATTTCGTCCTCATGGATGTGAGCATGCCTGAAATGGATGGCTTGGAGGCGACGCGAAGGATACGCGAATACGAAAAGTCCAATCAGATCAAATCTACGCCGATCATCGCAATGACTGCTAACGCCTTCGCTGAGCAGAAACGCGATTGCATTTCCTCAGGTATGGACGATTTTCTTTCGAAGCCTGTAAAATGCCAAGATATTGCTGAAAAAGCAATGACTTGGATCGCTGAAATTAGAGAGCAGCGGATGGGCAAGATCGAAGTGAATTCGATCGTGAAGACTAAGCCGAAATCCGCTACCGCCCCGGTTGTCGCCGAAGAATCGCAGCCCAATGAAACAGATCTTGCAGACGAAACGGACGAAGAAAGAGACGAATCCAAGAATCCAGAATCCGGATACGAAAGAATTGAGGATTTCAGCTTTCTCGATTCTTTAGGAGACACTTACGGCGAGGATGTGAGCGAGACTATTCTTGCCGAATTCTTAATTGAAGGTCGAAAGACGCTCAATGCATTCGTCGAGGCTCACGAGAGCGCCGATCTTGTTCGCTTCGGAAAGGCTGCTCACAAACTCAAGGGCGATGTAAATATTATTGGCCACCGACGGATGGGCGCGGAACTGAATAAGCTGCAAGATCCTGATTCGCCTAATTTCGACCCGTCGAATCTTGACGAGAAGGTGGATCAAATCAAAGCGGACTTCGAGGATCTTTGTCACATGATCAAAGAGCGCGTAGGAGATAACTGACCGTCGCTCTTAAGCGTGTCTGGCAACAGTAAAGCTCAACTCCCCCATCCTCTTGCCGTTTGCAGCGATCCATAGTTTGTGGATACCAGGATAGTGCTTGCGGGTTGTGAGATCGCGAAAGCTCTGCTTTGCCTCCCAAGTCCGGCTCTTAAGCTCGTAGTCGCCTTCGCCTAACTTGAACACTTTTTCGGAGAGTG
>JBCCZW010000349.1:0-5270 GCA_039186805.1 Verrucomicrobiota bacterium | reverse complement strand
TTCAGCTCCCTATTTCCAAAAATCTCCAGCAACCACACCGGCATAATTCTAAACCCCCTCGCCAAACCTGCGCAACCAATCGCTCCAGGCCTCTGAAGGTTGCGATACGATCTCCAGACTCTCCCTACTCAACGGATGTACGAAACGCAGACTCCGCGCGTGCAACGCCATGAAATCGCTCCCCGAGCCTTCTCCATAAATTCTGTCTCCAATAATTGGGTACCCTGCATACAAGCAATGCAAGCGAATCTGATGCGTCCTCCCCGTCTTCGGCAGAGCTTCTACCCAAGACACATCGCTATCGCAACCCAGAACGCGAAAAGTGGTCAAAGCCGCTTTCCCTCCTACCTTCAAATTCGACCATCCACCCAAGTCGCTTTTGCCAATCCTCGTCTCGACACGATTTACGGTCTTCGACCAAGCGCCCTTCGCCAACAACCAATACGTTTTCCGGATCTTCTTATCGGAAAAGAGCTGACCCATCTGCTTATTCAGCCGCGCGGTCTTCCCAAACAAAACCACCCCGGAAGTCTCCCGATCCAGACGATGGTAAGCAATCGCTCTCCGCCCGGACGCCTCCGAAACTAAATCCAGTAAAGACCTTTCATTGCCCTTTGAACTCTCCACCAATAATCCAGCTGGCTTATTCACCGCCAGCAGATCACCGTCTTCAAAGAGAGTTTCCAGAGCCATCGCAAAAGGGTTAAAGCCGACCAGGCAGTCCCCCACAACTCTAGAATCCTCTACAATCCCCTTACTTCAGCAAAGGCGTCAGTACCCTCCGGACCCTCGTGAAAGACCTCCAAGCGGTAACTGCCCGGCTCCAGCCAACCTCGAATCGTCTCATCCGCCCAAGGCTCGAGCAACTCATTCTCCGTCTCCGATAGAAGCTTTCCCTCGGATTTTAATACAACCTTCGGGTCAAAATCTGCGCTCATCAATTCCTCGCTTAGGCCCCTAATCGCGACTTTCACAGCGCCCCCTCCTTCCACGACTAAGTCGCCGTGAATGAAGCCTATCTGAGAAGTAAGAGGTCCTTCCATCGAGTTAAAGTAGTAAGAACTCTCCACTCCCGATAGATCGTCGTAACTCTCCAGACTCGCCCAACCCTTGGCTCCAGATCCTCCGAAAGAAGGCCAACCCAAATTCGCCAAATGATCTGCGCCCTGTATCGCATATAGCTTATTGTCATTGTTTCCCACATACAAAACGCCATTCAGTCCGATTGTAGGTGAAGAATCCACGAACGATCCCACCTGCGTCTCCCAACGCTTGATCCCATCCGAAGAATAAACTGCGATAAACTTGTCGCCATTCCCGTCCACGCTCCCCACATATATTCTCCCCATACCATCTACGCAGGGACTAGAGTAATAATTTTCCCCCACTTCAACCTTCCAATTCAAATTGCCGTCCCAATCCAGCGAATACAAATAACCATCGCGGCCGCTCACCAAACAGGAACGCCCCATACCTTCGACACAAGAGCCTTCGATAATGCCATCTGTCTCAAACTTCCATTCGATGGTCCCATCGCTCGAATCCATGCAATACACGTAATGATTCTGGCAACCGATAATCACCTTTCCCGTCGCCGTAATCAGCGGACTGGAAATAAACCCGATATCTCTGCTGAAAGCTCCAAACTCGCTGGGAGTCTCCGTACTCCAAAGAACTTCCCCATCCGGCTCGATGGCGCATACCTTTCCTTCGTTCGCTCCGACATAGACTATTCCCGCATCATCTATGGCAGGAGAAGAGTCTAGTTCGCCGCCAACCTCCAGCTCCCATTTGAGAGTCCCATTCGAATTAAGCGCATACAAAAATCCATCGCTGCTGCCAAAATAGATCGAACCATCCTCGGCCACTGCCGGCGAAGCATAAACAAGACTGCTAGTCACGAATTCCCATATCAGGTCCCCCGTCACCGCATCTAACGCCACTAGCTTATTGCTCCAAGACCCAACGTAGACCGTAGACTCATCTCGACTCAACGACGGACTCGACTCGACCCAATCGGTCGTATCGTAGCTCCATCTCAGCATTCCGTCTCCATCAATCGAATACACACGCCCATCGATCGAACCGAAGTAAACATTTCCGTCAGAATCCACCCTAGGCGAGCTGACGACCGAGTCGCCAGTCTCGTATTCCCAAATCACATCGCCGAAGGCAGCGCTGTAAATTCTTGGAATTAAAAGAGCGGATAGGGTTATTAGGGAGTAAGCAACGATTTTCATATATATACACGATTGCAGACGGTTAACTTAAGCGTGGAACCTGAGGCGTCGCTTTTCACCAATTCCAACTTAGCTCCAATGTGACGCGCCATCTGTTGGCTAATCGCCAAACCAATTCCGGCTCCATCAGGCTTTCTGCTATGCGTGGGACTAAACAAACTCTTCTTCGCGGAATCGGAAAATCCTCCGCCCGTATCGGTAACTTCAAATGATACGCCCGCATCTTCTAAATGGCCTCTCACCGCGACTTCGCCCCCTATATCGCAAGCTTCGATACCATTATTCGTCAAATTCTCCAGAATCAGTAGGGCAATTTTCAGTTTTCGTTCAGACAAGGTCGAACCAGAAACCGCGTGCATCTCCAACTGTACCCGCTTTTCGGATGCAAATTGCCTCGTCTTCTCGCTTAAAATATTGAAAAGCTCCTCCACTGGAATTGCGTCGCCCTCGCCCAAAGCATCCGAGCGCAACACGCCTACCACATCGTTGATCATCGTCTGCATCCGCTTCGTCGCCGATTGGGCGTAGTCCCAATCCTCGTCTTCCAAACCTTCGCCCCCTGACGCAATATGCTGCCGGATCCCCGCAAGCGGATTCTTCAGCCCGTGAATCAGATGAGAAGCCACCGCGCCCACGGCGGAAGTCTTAGCCACCATCGCGAGCTCCGCATTCGCTTCTCCCAACTTCTTAGCCCGTTCCTCAAGTTTCACTTGAGCCTGCTTTAACCGAAATCCGAAAAACGCGAAGACAAGACCAATGGCCGCGCCGCCGCCCAAAAACGCTCCCCCCGCCTGCCAAGCCAACTTTCGGTCAATCGCTTCAAATTCAGCCACGGTCAATTCGCCTTCCATCGCATACCGAGCGGTCGCCAGCAGCTCTTTTCCATCCTCATCAAACAAGGGTATCGACATCTCCAATACGGGATCGCCTTCTACTTCCACTAGCTCCGCCCAAGTTTCTCCCCTTATAGCTTTGCTAACTTCACCCTTAGACAGAGCGGAAATCTCCTCTAAAAGCGGTAGTCCCGAAATAAAAGCCCCCGATCCATCGAAAACGTACACCCCCAGAGCGCCATCCACTTCATACGTATCCATCAGCGCATACAGAATCGCATCTTCCACCTCCAGCACTCCCAGCAGATCGTCGTCCAAAGCTCGGTTCACTTGAAACCGAGTCAAAGGAGCCCACGTTTCGGCTGAACGTTGAACGACCCCTTCGCGCAACTCCCTACGGAGCTCCTTGCTCATGATCCCAACGATCAATCCAAATACCGCCAAGACCGCCGCAAATGCGAGCAGCGCCATCGGCAGAGGGCTCTTTCGAAAAGAGCCCCTGTCTTGTTGATCAGCCTTCAATATTTAAAACGAGAGAACGGAGTAACTATTTGAAAGTGAATCCCAACATAAGACTATTCGCTTCATAGCTAAATAAAGATTCATTAGAATCTTCCTTATCGAGATCCAACTGCAAAAAGGCAGCCCAGGTTTCGTTTAAATCTTTTTCAATGTTCAGCGCGCCAACCCAACCCTCAGTCTTTACCGCATCGCCCAATTCGGTCACCTGAACAAGGTAATCGCTCTCAGTATAAGCCACATCCGCAGAAAGATACCAACCCCCGTGCTCAAACTCGCATTCGAGCCCAAACTTGCGCCTGTCGCGGTCATAGTAACCGGCAAAGCCATCGCGCCTTTCAGAGAGTTTACCCTCCAAGCCAATCGTACCCGACCAATCGCCGAGCTTATAGGAGCGTTCCCACTCAAGTTCGGCGGAGATTGAATCCATTTTCCGACGAAAACCCGCCACAGTTTCACCCGTCTGGATCCGAGCCAGACGCTCGACGTAGTTCCGCCGCAAACCTTCCAAGGTGAGAATCAACACATCGCGCTCGCCCAACTCATAATCCAATTCGAACTCCAAAGAATCCGTCTCGTAATCATCAGTCCGATCAGAAAAGTACATTCGAGAGGTGCTAATCTTCACCGTGTATTCGAATTCCCAAAAGAGAGAACGCCATTTCGCGTAGAGCTCCGGCTCCTGAACCTTGAGAATCGCTCGCCGCTCTTCGACAATATCGAAGGTCGCGTCAAAGGCCTGATTCACATAGAGGTACTGAACTCCCAATCCAGCTTCGCCGAATAGTCCGATCGACTTTGAGAACTCTCCCAAAACAAGCCCGAAAGTCTCGTCCGGAACCCCATCAATATCATTATAGTGGCGAAATTCGCCCAAGCCCATCAACGTCCACTCGGCGCCCAAGTTGAACATTTCACCCTTCGCCATTCCTTCTAAATCCGCATAGGAAAACATAGAGTCCTGCGGCAGCACCTCACTGTACAGAACGTTTTCCTTATACCCAATTCCAAGACTCGCAGAAAAGTCCCTCGAGGCCTCATTCCACCTCGCGTCTTCGAATGCTTCATCGGCTCCCACAGCCCAGCATCCCACAATTAACAACATGCAAACCCGAATTTTAACCATAAGCAATATAGACTAAGATAGCGGGCTCGCGTGGAAAGTCCACGCGGCCCGCGTTCTGGCTGATCAACAAATTACTTGCTTGAGAAAACTCTGCTCAGCCTTCCTCAGCTGCATCGCGACGCGCCTCGCGACGCTCTCTAGCAGCTTCGCGGCGCGACTCCTTATAGGCTCTGAAATCGTCTGCAAAATCTTCGCGAACACCTCTCTTAGCTGCGCGAATATCATCTACAGTCGCCTCTTCTCCCAAGTCTTCGACAGCAGCTCTCACCGCATCGCGAAAGCTCTGCTGCAAAGTCAAAAGCTCTTTCTTGTCTTCCAAGAAAGCCTTTTTACGATCCGAAATATCCTCGTCGGCCAACGCATTTTCGATCCGCTCGAGTTGCTTATCGATATCAGGAAGCCTGCGCTCGCGCTCCTGACCGAACGCGAAGGACCCAGAGATAGCGAATGCGATTACAAGTAGTACTAATTTTTTCATAATGTTCTTTTGTTTTAAGTGTTCCCTTTCGGTTTATTCGTAACCCACAGGATACCAACCCGTCTGCAAACCCC
>JBCCZW010000348.1:0-5272 GCA_039186805.1 Verrucomicrobiota bacterium | reverse complement strand
GGGCTGCAAAACTCAAGCCGGCGGAGGCATTGCGTAGTGAGTAATTCAATACTGAAGGCCGAAAGCTTGGAGAAATCATTTTTGAGCGGGGACAGGATGATCTCTGTTCTGAAGAGCGTTTGCTTGGAGGTGAGCCCGGGGGAATCGGTGAGCATCCAGGGGGAGTCGGGATCGGGAAAGAGCACTTTGCTCAACATTCTCGCAGGATTAGAGACGATGGATAAGGGGCAGCTGTATTGGGAAGGGGATGAGATCTCGAGCGCGAGGCTGGATACCTTGGCGGAACGTCGCTCTCGCTTACTAAGCATGGTTTTTCAGTCGTTTTATTTGGTCCCGGAATTGAGCGCTTTGGAGAACGTTTTGCTTGGAGCTCGAATTGCGAAGCTGAAGATTGATTCTGATCTGCGGGGTAAGGCGGCGGCATTGATGGAACGAACCGGTTTAAACGACCGCGGGGCTCAGTTGGTGACTACTTTGTCCGGAGGCGAAAGGCAACGCGTTGCGATCGCTCGCTCGATGCTAGTCGAACCGAAAATAATACTAGCGGATGAACCTACCGGAAATTTGGACGAACGGACCGGGGATCGAGTGATGGAAATGCTTTTGGGACTGTGCAAGGAAACGAACACGAGCTTGCTTCTGGTGACTCACAATTCTGAATACGCGAAGCAGACAGATCGAAAGCGCTTTCTCAAGGAAGGCGAATTGCAAGAGGACTGAGGAGATTTAAGAATCATAATCATGAGCGACGATAAACTTAAATGCGGTGTGGCGGGAGTCGGCTATCTAGGCCAGCATCATGCGCGGATATATAATGAGCTCGAGGAAGTAGAGTTCGTGGGTATTTATGAAGTAAGCGATGAGCGCGCGGCGGAGATCTGCGAGCGCTTTTCATGTCCTCGATTCGATTCTTTAGAGGAGCTGGCAGCGGCTTGCGATGCGGTAAGCGTTGTGGTGCCGACGGATTTGCACCATGAGGTGGCTCTTCCTCTCTTAGAAGGCGGATGTCATTTGCTGATAGAGAAGCCGATCTGCCAGTCGCTTGAAGAAGCTGCCAGTATCTTGGAGGCGGCGAAGAAGGCGGATCGCCTTGTTCAGGTGGGGCACATCGAGCACTTCAATCCGGTGATGAGCTTTTTGGAAAAGGAGGTCGCGGCGCCCAAGTTTATAACGGCGGATCGTTTGGCCCCGTTTCAGCCGCGTGGGACGGAAGTGGGAGTTGTCCTTGATTTGATGATACACGATATCGGAGTCGTTCTCCAGTTGGTGAATTCGCCAGTGGTCCGCGTCGACAGCGTAGGTGTTAATGTCCTTTCTAAAACGGAGGATATCGCCAATGCTCGGATTCAGTTTGAAAGCGGTTGCGTGGCGAATCTCAACGTGAGTCGAGTGAGCAGCAAGAAGGTGCGCGAGATTCGCGTGTTTCAGCCTTCAGGATACCTTTCGCTCGATTTTATGAACCAAGCGGGGCACGTGGTGAATGTGGCGGCCGCTGGACTTGACAAGAAGGAAGTGCCGATCGAAAAGGGCGAGCCGCTGAAGTTGGAATTGGCATCCTTCGTTGAAAGCGTGAATCGGCGAGCCCAGCCCAAGGTGGGCGGCGAACTGGGTAAGACGGCTTTGGAATTGGCGATTACTGTGACGGAGCAGATTCGCGAATAGTCGTTGAAAACTGGTTGGTTTAATCACAGAAGCCACAGAAGTATCAAAAAATACAAAAGCGATTGTGCGGCTCTTAGAATTTTATGCGCCTTTTGTGGTTAGAATATTAACCCATGTCTAAGCCTCGGTTAGAGTTCAGTTTTCCGGATCCCGAGGGGAAGCCGGATGTGTTGGTCATCGCGGGGGAGCATTCGGGCGACGAACACGCGGCTCGGATGGTTTCGGATATGTTGGCGAAGGAACCTGACTTGAATGTCGTCGCGATCGGCGGGCGTCATCTAGAAGCGGCGGGCGCTCAGCTGTTATTCGATCTCACTCAGTTTTCTATTGTTGGCTTTGTGGAGGTAATTAAGCACCTGAGGGCTGCGTTTCGCTTGCTCGACGAGATTCTCAGGTGGATTGAAACGCATCAGCCCAGAGTGGTGTGTTTTGTAGACTACCCGGGGCTCAATTTGAAGATTGCGAGTAAGCTATTCGACAAGGGCTTGGCGAATAAGGCGGGAGGTCCCGTTAGATTGGTCTACTACATAAGCCCTCAGGTTTGGGCCTGGAAGGGAAAGCGGCGCTTCCAGATGGCGAAGTATTTGGACTCCTTGGCGGTTATCTTTCCCTTTGAAGTGGATACATTCGCGGATACGGATTTAGAAACGAAGTTTGTTGGCCATCCCTTCTTAACTGGAGATTACGACTTGCCGGTACAGTACGATCCCGATGCTCCGGTGTTGCTTTTGGCCGGAAGTCGAGTGGGGGCTGTGTCTCGCATTGCGCCGGTTCTGTTTGGCGCGTTTCATGAATGTCTGAAACGCAAGGAAAAGTTAAAGGCTACTAGTATTTACGCTACGGATACGCTGAAAAATTTGATGGAAAGCGAGGTCGCGAAAACCCCTGGATTGGCGGGGCGCATATCTTTTGCGAGAAACGAAGGCGTGATCAAGGCGAGCGCGGTTCTGACGAGTTCCGGCACAATGTCTCTTAACTGCGCCTTAGCGAGCATTCCGGGAGCGGTGGTCTATAGAATGAATACTCTGACCTATTGGATGGGAAAGGTATTGGTTAAGCTTCGGTTTATCGGAATCGCGAATCTGCTTTTGGACAAGCCGATGTATCCAGAGTTTATACAGGGAAGGGCGAACGCCAAAGCTCTGGCGACCGAACTGATCGAGTGCATCGAGAATATAGATCGCCTGCGATCGACTCGTTTGCATAGCGCTGAGTTGAGAGAATTGCTGTCTAAACCTGTGGAGGGCGGCGTGTCCGATTGGCTGCGCGGATTTTGCAAGTAGCTTTGCCTATCTCGTTCTGGAGAAGCGATTCTTGACTGCATTTGTGATTATGGGATCTCTCTGGCTTGCTGGCGTAACGCCTTTTTTGAGGATGATGTTGCCGTACTTAGCGGTTTCGCCGGTCATCACTACGGCGAAGGCGTTTTTGGCGCGTTCATAGAAGGCGAAGCGTTCGATTCGATTCGAGGTCTCCGTATCCGGCCAGGTCTGACGGATGGCAGCTAAATAGCCTTCTTCTACGTTTGCGTCGAGATGGTCGCCTGGTACGGCCGCCATCATGCAGAGAGGATTATCGACATAGGCGTCTAGGGCGAAGAGGGGAGCGATTCCTTCTAAAAGCTGGGCGATTTTGAGGCCGTCAGCCCGAATGACATTACTGTTGAAGGACTCGCCGGGGAAATGGGCGTCGGCGAGGACGATTTCGTCGCCGTGTCCCATGCGGTAGAGCGCGTTGAGTAATTCTGGACTGAGAATAGGAGAGATTCCGATGAGCATAAGTGGATGGATTGAGTTCGAAAAACAGTTTTCAGGGACAGGCGACTATTGAAACTGAAAAGCGGATACGTCCGGTTGTCATCGCTTCGCATCCGCAGAAGAAGAGTTTGCGAATTATGCGTCGAGCTCTTCGTCGAAGCAGACTACGACCTTGCCGCATTTGCCGGACGCCATTAAAGAATAGGCTTTTCCCGCATCTTCCAAGGCGAAACGATGAGTGACGAGTTCCGAGGGACGTATGCCCCAGCGGACAAGGTTCTCCAGTAATTGCTCCATACGCCAAGTGGAAGTGACCCAAGATCCGTAGATGGTCTTTTGGTCGTGAATCATGTCGGGCGATGGTTCTAGATTCATCGTGCCGCCTTCGCCGATGAGGACGATCTTACCCCATTTGCGCGTGGCTTGAACGGCTGTCTTTCGGGCTGCGGGGTGAGCGGAGCAATCGACCGCGCGTTCGACTCCGTGTCCGTTGGTGAGGGCTTTGATTTCAGCTACGTTGTCTGGGCCTGCTTTGAGAACTTGGTCGCATAGACCCAGATCTTCGGCGATCTGGAGACGCTCATCGATTGCGTCCGTGCCAATGATCTTGTTGGCTCCCAGCGCTCGGCTTAGCATGGCTGCGGCCAGGCCTACGGGGCCGAGACCAGTGATGAGGACCGCGTGATTGCCGTTGATGCCGATCTTCTCTAGGCCTTCATAAACGGTGCCGAAACCGCAGGCGACTTGAGCCCCATCGGTGTAGCTTAGCTCATGAGGGAGATAGAGGAGATCTTTCTCTTCGGCGATCATGTAGGGAGCCATCCCGCCGTCTCGCTGCCAGCCATAGGCGCGGCGGTACTTTTCGTTGGCGCAGGAAATCATGTAGCCTCGACGGCAATCGTTGCAGACGCCGCATCCAGAGATATGATACACGACGACGCGATCGCCCTTCTTGAACTGACGGCAGCCTGGGCCGGTCTTTTCAATTTGTCCGCAGGGCTCGTGACCCGCTATGACGCCTTGGTAGCCCTCGGGACCTTCGCCCGCATGCTCATGATAGATGCAACGTATGTCGGAGCCGCAGATCGCGGAAGCTTTGGTGCGGATCAGCACTTCACCGTGGCTTGGCTCGGGGACTTCGAATTCCTTTATTTCAGCGGTGCTGTCGCCGGGCAGAATGGCTCCCTTCATTTGACTGTGGGCGTAGTAGTTTGAGGTACACATGTTCGTATTGTAATTGAGTTTAGGATACTACTTCGCGATCTCTCCGTCGAGGTCCCAGAGGTCTTCCCAGGATTGGTTTTCCTTCCAGAGGAATACTTGGCCTTTTATGAGGCGGCAGTTCTTGTCTATGCGGGAAATGGCTTCCATTTCGGTCTCGGTGAGAGGCGGGCTGATGAGCGACTCTATGTTCGCGAGCATGTTTTTAGGATTAGTGGAGAATGGTATTGGGATTTGTCCGCGTTGTTCGGCCCATTTGACGCAGAGGGTTGCGGGATGGAGACCGTGCCTTTTGGCGATCTCTAATAAGAGGGGGTCCTCAGTATCGACTGTGTCCGCTTCCGTTTTATCGCGTTCAGGGCGAGCGGGCGATCCGATTGGGCAGAAACCAACAGTTTGTATGCCTTCTGAAACTACGTAGTCGAAGAGTTCCTGCTGTTGGAAGTGCGGGTGGAGTTCCATCTCGTTGACGGCGGGCCTGATGCGACAGTCGGCAAGGAGGAGTTCGAGTTTGGGCCGAGACATGTTCGAGGTGCCGATATTCTTGACTAGTCCAATCTCGACCGCGCGCTCCAGTTGCCGCCAGGTCTTCATGAAGTTCTCATGTATGTAGGGTTTTGCCTCATTGGATC
>JBCCZW010000347.1:0-5276 GCA_039186805.1 Verrucomicrobiota bacterium | reverse complement strand
CTCGCGATATCTGTACCTAACGCGGATTCAGTCCTCATTCTCTCTTGTTCTAGCCATGCTATTGGTGATCACTGATCGGTAAATGTCTCAGATTGGCAAGTTGGACGTTCGAGATTGTTTGAAGCCAAATTCGCTCTTGGCCGTTTTCTTCAGAAGAAGGCGGCCTAGTTCAGCTCTAGATCTTAATAAGGAATCGCTGGTTAGAAGTTAAGCAGGGAGCGATTTAGACACGGGATATAACCCAGCGAGATTCCGACCGGAGGGCACTGCAGAAGGGAGGTCGGTGAACTTGCAGGGAGGCGGAAGTCTCTCGACATCCGCTACGGATGCGGTTTTTCGCGGGGTCAATGCTTCGCTCCACAAGCCCCCTACGGGTGTTCTCATCCCTTGAGCCTGGAAAAACAAAAAACGCTTCCCGGTCTAGAAGCGTCTATTTCAAAGTGGCGGAGAGAGAGGGATTCGAACCCCCGGAACCTTTCGGCTCAATGGTTTTCAAGACCACCGCATTCGACCACTCTGCCATCTCTCCGAGGGTCAAAAAAGAAGGATTCGAAAGGGATAGACGGGCGTCGGGGCGTGTCAACGATGGATTTGAAAGTCCTGGGAAAAGGATCTCCTAGGGCTAGAGAGACGGACGTCTTGGCTGGACTTATCGCTTTCCTGGCGACCGACGTTTGGTTTCGTTCTGCTCGAAACCGCTCATCGCGAAACCTTTGTCGACTACTTCTTTTGCTTTTTACCCCAGCTGTCTCGGAGGCCGACTGAGCAATTGAAGACTTTCTTTTCTTCGGTGCTATCGGGGTCGAGAGCGTAGTAACCTTTACGTTCGAATTGGACAGGTTGGCCGAGCGCGATGTTGGCTAGCTCTGTTTCGCCGAAGATTTGAGTGATCTTCTCGGAATCCGGCGTGAGGTTGTCGATGTAGGTTTGTCCTTCTTCGACGTCAGTCGGCACGGGCTTGGTGAAGAGCTGCTCGTAATGGCGGGCTTCGATCGGGGTGTTTTCAGTCGTCGATACGAAATGGATGGTCCCTTTGACTTTGCGGTTGTCGGGAGTGGAACCACCTCGCGATTCGGGGTCGAATGTGGCCTTGAGCTCGATGATTTCGCCATCGGCGTCTTTGATCACTTCGGTGCAAGTGATGTAGCAGCAGTAGCGGAGGCGGACTTCGCGGCCGGGAGCGAGGCGGAAGAATTTCTTGGGAGCGTCTTCCATGAAGTCGTCGCGCTCGATGTAGATTTCTCGGGTGAGCGGGACCTTGCGGGTGCCCATGTCTGGGTTGCCAGGATGGTTGGGGCCTTCATACCATTCGGTTTCGCCTTCTGGAAAGTTTTCGATTGTGACTTTGAGGGGATCGAGGACGGCCATGCGGCGGAGGGCTTTGCTTTCCAGGTCCTGACGGAGGCAGTACTCGAGGAGGGCGTATTCGTTGACGCGTTCGCGTTTGGCGACGCCTGCCCGAAGGCAGAATTCATTGATCGCCTCGGGGGTGTAGCCGCGTCTCCGAAAACCGGATACGGTTGGCATACGGGGGTCGTCCCAACCGTGGACATGTCCGTCGGCGACGAGCTGGAGGAGTTTACGCTTCGAAGTGATGACGTATTCGACGTTGAGGCGGGCGAACTCGATTTGGCGTGGGGTGTGAGGTACGGGAAGGTTTTCCACAAACCAGTTGTAGAGGGGCCGGTGGAACTCGAATTCGAGCGAGCAGAGGCTATGAGTGATCCCTTCGATCGCGTCGCTTTCACCGTGGGTGTAGTCGTAAGATGGATATATTTTCCATTTATCCCCGGTGCGGTGATGATGGGCGTGGAGGATCCGATACATGACGGGGTCCCGCATGTTGAGGTTGGGGTGGGTCATGTCGATTTTGGCGCGGAGGACTTTTTCGCCTTCGCCGAATTCACCGTCTTTCATGCGGGTGAAGAGATCCAGGTTCTCTTCAATGCTTCGTTCGCGGTAGGGCGAGTTTTTGCCGGGTTCGGTGAGGGTGCCGCGGTACTCGCGCATCTCTTCGGGGGAGAGGTCGTCGACATAGGCTTTGCCTTCCTTGATAAGGTAAAGAGCCCATTCGTAGAGTTGGTCAAAGTAGTCGGAGGCGAAGAAGAGGTGGTCTTTCCAGTCGGCGCCGAGCCACTTTACGTCTTCTTTGATGGCTTGGACGTACTCATCTTCTTCCTTTTCCGGATTGGTGTCGTCGAATCGGAGGTGGAAACGGCCATTGTAGTCCTTGGCGATGCTGTGAGATACTTGAATGGCAAAAGCGTGTCCGATGTGGAGGTAGCCGTTGGGTTCAGGCGGGAAGCGAGTGACGATCTGATCGTGTTTGCCGGCGGCAAGCTCCTCGTCGATGATGTCGCGGATAAAGTGTGAAGTGGATGTGGGTTCTTCGGACATTGGGAAATGATCGGGTTGTGTGTTCGAGGCGTGAAGCCTCTTCCTACATTGTATGGTGGGGTTTGTGGAGGAGTCGGCGACTCCTCACTACCTGCCGGGTCGGCGCCCCGGCCTACAATTTATGAAGCGTATTTTTCTGCGGTTTTGTTTAGGCGGTCGATGGTGGTTTGCTTGCCGATTACTTCTAGCATCGGGAGGAAGTCGGGTCCGGAATTGGTACCGCTCAACGCGAAGCGCACGATGGGGTACCATGCGAATGGCTTGAGATCCTTTTCTTCGGCAAGCGTGTTGAAGGCGGCTTCGATATTGGCTTCTGTCCAGTCTTCGATGGAGTCGAGGCGTGGAGTGATCTCCTGGATACGCTCGATCGCTCCTTCTTTCTTGGCCGTTTTCTTTTCGGCTTTTTCGTTGATGGCGAATGCGTCTGAGAAGAAGTAGGCGGAAAAGGAAGGCAGGTTTTCGAAGCTGTCGATCTTTTCTTGGCAGAGGCTGAGGACCGATTGAAGGTAGGTTTCGTCGGTTTCCGCATTGACGAGACCGGCTTTCTCGAGAGCTGGCCTGGCGGCAACGGCGTAGGACTCGAGGCTCATGAGCTTCATGTATTCAAAATTTAGATGCGACATCTTCTTTTCGTCGAAGCGGGCGCCGGACTTTTGAACGTCTTTGAGATCGAAACGATCGGTGAGTTCTTCGATGGAGAGCACTTCCTGGCCGTCTTTGGGAGCCCAGCCGAGGAGGGCGATGAAGTTGACGACGGCTTGGGGGAGGAAATTGCGTTCTTGGTACTCCTCGATGAGAGCTCCTTTATCGCGTTTGGACATTTTGCCTTTGCCGAGCTTGGGGTCCTTGAGGAGCATGGGCATATGGGCAAAGACGGGAGGGGTGGCGCCGAATGCGTTGTAGAGCTCGATGTGCTTTGAGGTGTTGGAAAGGTGGTCCTCGCCGCGTAGGACGTGCGTGACGCCCATGGCGATGTCGTCGACGACGTTGCAGAAGTGAAATCCGGGATCGCCGTTGGAGCGGACGAGAACGAAGTCTTTCTCTTCGCTCCGGGCGACTTCGCCGCGTATCAGATCTTTAATGACGACGGGCGCGGCGCGGACTTTCTCTACCTCGGCTTTCGCGTATTCTTCGTATTCCGTATAGCGTTCGCCTTCGAGCTTGAAGAAGACGGCGCCGTCCTTTTCGTAGGTCCGGCCTGCGTCAGTGAGTTTTTGGAGGTACTCTTTGTATATTTCGTTGCGTTGACTTTGGTAATAAGGGCCGTAGTCGCCTCCGGCTTCCGGACCTTCGTCCCAGTCGATACCTAGCCAGCGGAGGACTCTTAGCAATTCGTCGAGCGCCTCGGGCGTGTTACGTTCCTTATCGGTATCCGCGATACGGAGAATGAAAGTCCCGCCCTGCTTGCGGGCGTAAAGCCAATTGAAGAGTGCGGTACGGGCAGTACCGATATGCACGGAACCCGTTGGGCTGGGCTCGAATCTGACGCGTACGTTGCTCATAGAGGGGGCTAAGATGCGGGTTTGTGAGTAGGAATCAAGTGGGAAGAGGTCAGTATCTTCTATCCGCTATCTTCATCTTCTATCCTCTGTCTTTTGTTGATGGAAGATGCTAGATGAAGATGGCGGATAGAAGACGTTTAGGCCCTTACTGCTGATGTCCGCGTCATGCGGCTGATGGGATAGATGAGGAGGATGGAGATCGTAACGAGGGTAGTGCCGAAGATTACCGTTGGGGTGAGGCCGATGAGGTCTACCATAAAGAAGCCGAAATAGGGCGCGACGATACCTCTGGTTCCCGTTAGGAAAGAGTGGACGCTCATATAGTTGGACTCCTCTCCGGTGGGAGCGAATTTGGTGACCCAGAGACTCCAGTTGACGTTTGCTCCGGCGAGGCCGAGACCGAAGAGTCCTCCCGCTATATAGAGATAAGTTAGGTTGGGGGAGAAGAAGAAGACGATGATGCCGGAGAGTTGGACGATGCTGGCAAGGGCCCGGATGAGGAAGAAGTCGAATTGATCAAAAAGATAGCCCCAGAAGTAGGTTGTGCACATGCGGACGATGTTGGGTATGATCAGGAGACAAAGGCTTACTTGGCTAGCGGTAGCGAGGATGCCGTACTGATCTTCGACCATGTATTCGGTCTGCAATGGCATGGTAGCGAGATTCCCGAAGCCGAGGATCATCCACATGCCGAGCATGCAGCCGAAGATTTTGTCTTTCCAGATGAGGTTGAGGTGTTTGAGGGGATTGCCGCCCTCAGTGGGAGCGAGACGCTCGGAGGGCATCATGATCGTAAAGATACCCGCCATCAGGGAAGCCATCGACATGAAGCGGAATAGCCAGACGAAGTAGCCAAGGTCTAGGTCGAGGAGTTTTCCGCCGAAGAAGCCGAAGGGTAGGGCTCCGATGACGCCGAGGGTGATTCCAAAGGAGACGTTTTTACCGCGTTTGTTGCTGGCGTAGTTCGTGGAATAGATGTGTATGAGGAGCGGCATCTGTTGAGCGAGCAGGGCCGCAGCCATCACTCCTGGGATAAGGAAGAGGGCGAGGGAGTGAGAGCTGAAAGAGGAAAGCAGCAAGAGTCCGGAAGCGATGAAATAGAGGATGCCGGTGAGCGTAGCGGATTTGAACTTCAGACGCGATAGGTAGAAAATGGATACAGGAGCGAGCAGCAGACCGATCATGAAGGCGGCGGAAACGGAGCCTTTTGCGAAGCTGCCGGCTCCGAAGTATTCGATCGCGATTAATATGCCGAAGGCTCGCCACCCTTCTCCCAGAAGTCCTGAACAGCCGCAGCGCAGAAGATCGAGCTGGAAGGTCTTCTTTGAAACCTCCGGATCGGGTGAGGATGGCGTTGCGGTCGTTTTTGAAGTGGTG
>JBCCZW010000346.1:0-5283 GCA_039186805.1 Verrucomicrobiota bacterium | reverse complement strand
GGGGTCAGACGCTGGCTCCGACTTAGGCTCTGAAGATTCCTGGCGTGATGGTTTTTCTGAGCGGTTGTCTCGGCGGTCTCGATTGCGGCCTCCTCGACGGTTACGTCGGTCGCGGCCCCGATTTCCTCGGCGATTTTCGCGACGATTGCGATCCGGGGAGTCTTCTTGGAAGGTTTGGTCTTCGGAGGAGTCTTCGGATCCTTCTTCGGAATCGTAGTCCTCTTCTTCGCTGCGGCGGGGTTTGCGTTCCGGTCTCTGTTTCGGCTCGTTAGAGCGTTGCTCTAAGCGTATGCGGCGGATCTCGTCTTCGGAAAGTTTGAATTCGGCTTCGTCGTATTCCTTCTCCCCGTAGGCTTTAACCAAGGAGTTGAAGTCCCGGAAGTAGGCGTTGTTGACGTCGCCTAACAGGCTGTAGAAGACGGATTCGGAGGGAAGAATTTGTATCTCAAGTCGGCGAAGCGTTTCGAAAACGTCTTGACTGTCTTGCGGGCGGCGGGCGCCTAGGGCGTCTGCAAGTAGGGTGACGTCGATGTCTTCGTCGTGGGCTTGGAGGCCGGTCTGGTAGATGCAGATGGGCGTTTCCAGGCCGATGACGAGAAGGTGGTAGATCTCCTTTTCCCGAAGATAGCGTTCGATGCCGGGGGCGTTGAGAGCGGAGAAAGTCTTCTTGTGGAAGATTTTGCTCTTAGGCGCGAGGCTGAGGAGTTTGGCGTTGGTGCCGCCAAGTTTATCGGCTGCTTGCTCCGTGAAAATTGTATGGATGCGAAGACTACGAGCGGCTTCGATGGCGAATGAGGCGCGAAGCAGAAAGTCTTCTTTATTGTGGAGGGTGTCGATGAAGCAGTCTTGCGCGTCGACGACGAGGAGAGCGACGGAATCTAGGATCTCCGGTCTTGGATTTCTTTGAGCTGACATGGTTGGTTGGCCCGCAAACCGTAGGCGTTTCTGGCGGGAAGTGGATAGCTAATGACGATCCCCTGGAGATAATCAATACGAAGAGCTAGTTTTTTCTAGCCTATGCGGATGGGTCGCTGATAGTGGGGAGGAATATGGAATGGCACATTGCTCCGATAGCTCGTAAGTCGTTTTTGAGCGAAAAGGATTTCGAAAAGGATGATCGTGTGATGAGCATCCTGGTAAGAGGAGCGGAAGAGGCTTTGCGGATCGACGTTCTTGAGGAAGAAGAATCCGACCTAGAGCTTCCGGGCGAGCCGATTTGTCGCTGGACGCAGAACTTCAAACCGAAGAGGGATGACGGCAAGGAGGAACTGGAGGCGATGAAATTGACGGCGGATAATCTGTTCATTGCGTTGTTCGAAGGCGAAGAGGGACCGAGCGAAGAGAACGCGAAACTGAAGTATTTTTTGGCCCTGATGTTGGAGCGAAGGCGTTTGCTTCGCTTGAAGACACGAGGCAAGAAGTTCAATCACTACGTGCACCGTCCGTCGAAGAAGGATTTTTATGTGCCGTTGGCGGACTTGGATCCTGAATTCTTTTTGGAGAACGAAGAGAAACTGGCCTTTTTGGTGGGTGAAGATTTGGACAATGGCGGAGCTCCGGAAATAGCTTCTGAAGGGGAACCAGCGAAGAAAAGCGATTAAGATTCTCGGGGCCGAGCCCGATAGAGCAGCTTGATGAGAATTTACATTTGGGGTATCAACTACGCTCCCGAGCAAACGGGTATCGCTCCCTATAACAAGGGGATGTGCGAGTACTTCGTGGAAAAAGGCCACGAGGTGCGTATGGTATCCACTTTCTCATATTATCCGGATTGGAAGAAGAGAGACGAGGATCGAGGAAAGCTCTATCGCACGGATGATGTGGACGGAGTGAAGGTGTCGCGGTGTTGGCACTACGTTCCCGCGAAGGTGAGTTCGCTAAAGCGAATCATTCACGAAGCGACGTTTGTATCCACTTCCTTTTTACGGCTGTTATTTATGAAGCGGCCCAATGTTCTGGTGGTAGTGAGTCCTCCTTTGTTGTTGGGGGCGGCGGCTTGGTTGTTGAGTCGCTTGAAGCGTTGCGAGTATGCGATGCATGTTCAGGACTTGCAGCCCGACGCAGCGGTGGGACTTGGGATGCTGAAGCCTGGCCTGTTTATCAAGATGCTCTATCGCTTGGAGGCTTTTGGCTATTGGGGCGCGGCGAAGGTAAGCGGGATTTCGGACGGAATGCTGGATGCCTACCGACGTAAGAGAGTCTCTGAAGAGAAGATTACTTTTTTTCCCAATTGGGTCGATTTGGCGGGAAAGGAAAAGCCGCTGCGGATTCGCGGATTTGAGCCGAGCTTCATGAAGTCAATCGGCGTTGGCGAGGACGAGTTTCCTGTCGTCTACTCGGGCAACATCGGGATTAAGCAAGGATTGGACATTTTGCTGGAGGCGGCAGAACACTTGGAGAAGCGTGGGAATCCTAAGCGAATAAGGATTATTATCGCGGGACAAGGAGCGGCTAAAGATGATTTGGTGGCGAGGGCCGAGGAGAGGAAGCTGAAGAGCGTGGTTTTCCTGCCGCTGCAGGATTACGATCAGTATCAGTTGATGCTGGCGGAGGCAAAGATGACTTTGGTGACGCAGCAGAAAGGTACGGGGCAGTTTTTCTTTCCGAGCAAGATGCTGTCTCTCTTGAGCGCGGCGAGTCCTGTGCTGACCGTAGCGGATGAAGGGACTGAGTTGGTGAGCGCATTAGAGGGATCGAGCTTTGGGGTGAATGTTGAGCCGGATTTTCCTGACCAGCTTGCCGACTTGCTCGAGGCCTGGTCGGATAAGCGAGAAGAGCTCGATGAGATGGGGCGCTCGGGTTACGAATGGGTCCGTCGCTTTGATCGGTCGAAAGTGTTGGGGGATTGGGAAAAGACGCTCGAGTCGATTAGCCGGTAGAGGCGAGTGAGCGACTGGGGTAGGTTTCGTTCTCTGAACTGAGACGCTGCGGAGTGGCGATGGTAAAGAGCCCCGGTCGCTTTTGGAGAGCTGCCGCTTGGTAGCGGTATGCGGACCGGCTTTCGTGGTCTATTTTGATTGAGACTTCCATGTGCAGGTCGTCGCTTTGGGAAAAATGAGTCCGAGCGATGCAGGAGTAGCAGTTTGCGCGGGCTCTCAGGGTTAGGCTTTGCCTCAGCCAATCAGAGATTTGGGAAGGAGGGAGTTTTAAGTGGCGCGTCTCGGGCCTGAGCAGTTCGATTTTGCCAAGGCGCGTGACGCCAGCTCCGAAGGGAAGGGGCCGCGGGCGAGAATTGAGGGCTATGGATGCCTCCCTAAGGACTTCGGATAAGAGCTCAGCGATCTGAGATTCGACTCGCTTGGTCATCAAGCATGAGCGGAGGCTTGAATCAGCTGAAAGTCAACATTGGTCATGATGGATTCGACGTGTTGACGAATATCGACGCGGATGGCGTCTGCGGGGACTTCAAGGGCTTGGAAGTCTTCTTGAAGATTTGAGGGGGCGTTATCTCCGAGGCGTTTTTCGATTGTTTCGATGTCGCCTTCCAAGAGCACATAGTGCATCCGCAGTTCACCTTCTGCCAGCCAGGATCGCTGCTTCTCGGTGAGTGCGGGGCACGCGAGAGCGACGGTTTCCTTATTGGACGCGTGTTGCGTGATGAGGTTGTTTATTAGCAGCAGATTGGGGTATGCAGCGTAATCATCGCTTGGGTCGGGGGATTCTTCGGCATCGACGAAAACCATCTCCCGTCTTTCTGCGAAAGCTCGGGCAGTAGTGGTCTTTCCTGAACCGCGTACGCCCATGAAAACGATCGCGTCAAAGTCGCGGAGGGCATCTTTTATTAGATCAAGCATTTGGGATATCTGTGATAGGTGGTAGAGTAATACTTCGGCTATCTTGGCTCTGTCTAAAGCAAGACCTTTCACCTTGACCCTAAGGCGTTCGTGAGGACAGTGTTACGCGTTCGCTCAGCCCCCGTTCTATCGCTCTATGAAACTGGATCACTTGGTTGCGACTTTTGCCTTAGTCGCCAGCGTTGCGTTTGACCCTCTCATTGCTTCGGAGGGTTCCTATAGCATTGCTCTTGTACCCAAAGGTCCGGATCGAGAAGTGTGGGATTCGATTCATGCTGGAGCTTTGAAGGCTAAGCAGGAGTTGGGCGAGGAGGGCATCGATGTAGAAGTGCTTTGGAGAGGCAGCGCGGTTGGCAAGCCAAGGGAGCAGCAGATTCAAGTCGTGGACTCTTTCACGGGGCAGCGGCTGAGCGGCATTTTAGCGGCTTCGATGAACGAGGAGGATCTTGCGGAGATGGCGACGGTGCGCGGGGATGGGAACATTCCCATGATTCAGCTGAATCGCGCTCTCGATTCTGAACAGCCAATCAGTTTTGTGGCTCTGGATAATTATCAGGGTGGGGCGTTGGCGGCGGACCGCATCTCCCAGTTGATTCGCGGGGAGGGGAGCGTGATTCTCATGAAGAGCGGAATGAGCGATATTAATGCGGAGGCTCGGGAGGCTGGTTTTCGGGAAACGATCCGTAAGAATCATCCCTCGATCCGAATTATTGCGGCGGAAGAGCCCAAGGGAACGAGTTATCGGGCGGCCTATGAAAAGTCGGAGAGTCTGCTCAATCGATATGGAAGGCGCGTGGATGCTATTTTCGTCTCGGATGAGATGGCTACGGGAGCGTTTATCGATGCTTTGAGGGACTTCCAGTTGGCCGGGCAGGTCTCTTTGGTTGGCTATAACGCCAACGAAAAATCGCTTGCTTCGATTCGAAATGGCGATGCCCAGGGTTTGATCGTGTCGGATCCGTTTCGCATGGGCTACTTAGGCGTGCGTTCGCTTATTGACCATTTGAAGGGCGTTCCCTCGTCGACGATTGTGGATAGCGGTCTTGTTTTGGTGACGGACGCCAACATCGACAGTGACGCGGTCGTTGCGCTTTTGAATCCCCCGGTGGCTGAGTATTTGAAGTAGAGAGCAGCTTATCGCATGGATCCAATTTGGGTCAGCGCTTGTTGTATCCGATAATTGGATTCAGGATGAGAGTTCTTTAGCTGGATAGCGATTTGGGAGAGTTCGCGTACCCAGGAAATCAAGTTGGACTCGAGACGGGGCTTGTATGACGGAGACGAACTAAGTACGGCGAGGGCATTTTGAGTTTCCTTGGATAGTTGCTTTAACTGAGCGGCGACTGATTCTAGGTCTGAGGGCGTCGAGTGCAGCGAGGGGGAGCAACATCGAAGTTGGAGGAGGCCGATTTGCTCCGCAACTTTGGGGAGAGCGTCTAGTAGGACGCGTAGATCGTCTTCCCACGAATCCGCTGAGCGATGCGATGGG
>JBCCZW010000345.1:0-5284 GCA_039186805.1 Verrucomicrobiota bacterium | reverse complement strand
ATCCTGGCATTGGAATTTCGATACATGCGGGAGAAGCGGAAAAGCGAGACACTCAGATTTTCGACACATTGCGGTTAGGCGCTACGCGGATAGGGCATGGGATTAATTTGTTTCGCGATGAAGAGACCATGCAGTTAATGCGCTGCGGGAAATTTCTGGTGGAGATCAATTTGATCAGCAACGAGCTGTTAGGCTATGTGCCGGACTTGGAGGAGCACCCTTTCCCGATTTATCTGCGTCAAGGAATTCCCGTCTGCTTGAATACTGATGACCGTGGGATGTGGCATTCCAACATGACCGACGAGTACTTTGTGGCGGTCAGTCGTTACAACCTTTCGTGGAAGGAATTGGTTTCCTTGGGCGAGAACAGTCTCGCGCACAGCTTCCTTTCGGATGAGGAAAAAGCGAAGTTGCTTTCCGAATACGCTGAGGATCTGGAGAAGTTCTCGAATCGATGCGTGAAGGAGGGGTGGAAGTCAGTTGCAGCGAAGACGGAAGCGGTGACTTACGATTATGGTCGGGACCGTTTAGGGGTGGCGCTTTGATAGATTTTGATTTTTCCGTTATCACGAGCATATTTTTTGGAAAATGCCGGTCGGGGCGTTGACTCGACTAAACCTTAGGACTGCCGGGTTATGACCTCGGCCCATAATTGAACTTCTGTATTCTATGTCAGACCTCATCACTCGATTTTCCGTATCGCCTCTTCATGAATCGACGATACATTTAGCTAATGTTGCCTCGGGACGGGTGGCGCCGGATTTGATCATCACGGGGGCCCGTATTCTTTCCGTCTATACGGAGCGGATGTTGGATGATCGAGAAATCTGGATTTCGAAGGGGCGGATTGCGGCCGTGGCGAAAGCGGGCTCGAACGCTTTTTCCGATGCTCCTCGCTATGATGTTTCGGGCGGTATTCTGGCTCCGGGTTTAGTCGATCCTCACATCCACATCGAGAGCAGTATGATGACTGCGTGCGCCTATGCGGAGGGCGCTCTGCTGAACGGGACAACTACTATTTTTTGCGATAGCCACGAGATCGGAAATGTGAGCGATGTGGATGGAATTGAGTGGATGCTGGAGGATGCTCGCGAGGCTCCGCTGAATATCTTCCTCACCTTGCCCTCGACGATTCCTGCGACTAACGACACGCTTGAGACTTGCGGCGGAGATTTGACTCCGGAGAAGGCTGGCATGCTTTTCGATAAGTGGCCGGAGGTTGTGGCCTTGGGAGAGAAGATGGACTTCGTGCCGGTTTGTATGGGCGATCCGAGATCTCACGGAGTCATTGGCGAGTCGTTAAAGAGGGGGAAGCCCGTGAGCGGCCATATTTATGGACGCGAGTTTGTGGCGGCCTATGCGGCGAGCGGGGTGACGGACACGCACGAGGCGATCGACCGCGATATCGCCGATGATTTTCTTGAAGCCGGTATTTGGGTGTTCCTCAGAGGGGGCCCTCCAACGACTCCTTGGCACAGCTTGCCGGAGGCGATCAAAACAGTAACCGAACTGGGGGCGTCGCATAAGCGGGTTTGCGTTTGTACGGATGATCGCGATGCGGATGACCTATTCGAGTTCGGTTTGGACTGGGTGACCCGGCAGGCGGTGGTTGCTGGGATGAGTCCTTTACAAGCTTGGAGCTTGGGGTCTTTGCATCCGGCGACGCGTTTCGGAAAGGAGGGCGATATCGGGGCTCTCGGCCACGGGAGGCGAGCCGACATCGTGTTGCTTAATGACGATTTGGAAGTTCAGAACACCTGGTATGGCGGGCGCTTGATGGTCGAAGAGGGGACGGTGACCTCGGTCTTGGATCGGCAATTGAGCCAAGGGCGTTATGCGTATCCGCAAAAGGCGTACGAGACCGTTCAGTACGAAGACGGGCTGAAACTGTTGCCAGAGGTCCCGCAGCAGAAGTCGAAAGTGAATCTAATCCGTACGGAACTGCCGGGAATCGTGACGCTTTCGAAATCCGTCGAGTTCAATCCTTCGACTTCAAGTTGGGATGCATTTATGGAGGCCAACGAGCTGGTCTATCTTACGGTGATAGAGCGCTACGGAAAGACCAGGGGAATCGGATATGGACTACTTCAGAACTTTGGTTTGAACGAGGGCGCGGTTGGAAGCAGCGTGGGCCACGACGCGCACAATGTGGTGCTGGCGGGAGACCGCGAAACGGATATGGCCTTGGTGGCGTCGCGAATCAAGGAACTGAAAGGCGGAGTGGTTGTGGCTAAGAAAGGGAGAATCATTGCCGAGGCGCCCCTACCGATAGCAGGTCTCCTTTCGGAGGAGCGCGGCAGAGTAGTGGCTGAACAGACAACTGCTCTAAAAGAAGCATGGAGGAAACTGGGGTGCACATTGCCCTACATGGGGTTTAATCTCCTGCCGCTCTCTGTGATACCGGAGATTAGACTGACGGATAAGGGCTTGGTCTTGGTGCCTGAAATGGAAATCTGCGAATTGTTTGAAGCGCTTTAGGATCTTTGTTCTATGAGCGTAATTCTTGATTTTTTATCTAAGTCATCGATTCGATTAATAAGATGAAATAAAATGCAATTTTCTCAATCGATGAGCTAAGTTAGCGCGGAAACTGCGTCAGGGGGTGATCAGAACAATTCAGATAACCCTATGATAAAGCAAGGAACACTAATCAAACTGCCAAGCTCTACGATGAGCTTGCTCTTGGCAGGTTTTGCTACGGCAAGCCTATCGGCCCAGGACGATGCACCGGAAGAACTAGATGCGTTTATATCGGAGGAGGTTCCGATTGAAGAGAACATCCTGCCGACTTCGCGTCCTTTTAACTCGGTTTACGGTACGGATAGGAGCATTTTAGATACGCCTAGGAATGTAACGATCATTTCTCGCGAGCAGCTCGACGCGATCGCGATTAAAGACGTTCGAGATTTCTCTAAGTTGACCTCCAGTTCATATACCAAGACGAATTTCGGTTCGCCATCGACGCCAAACTTGAGAGGTCAGGAAGCGGATCTGTTCGTTAACGGCATGCGCCGGGGAGGATCGATTAACGGTAATGGACTTCCTATTAATTTTAATGCGGTGGAGTCGGTAAACATCGTAAAAGGTCCTGCAGGAGTCGTTTACGGTACCACTAACTATCTGGGCGGCTACGTTGATCTCATTTCGAAGAGGCCGTTTTTCGATCAGGAGAGAGGTTCGGTCGGCGTCAGCTATGGGTCTTATGATCAGTATACGCTGAACGTGGACTACAGCAAGCCAGTGAGCGATAAGTTCGCTTGGCGGGTGTCCTACGAGATGAAGGAGTGGGATGGCTACTGGGAATTTTGGAAGCACAATTCCAACGCCGTGTATCTGTCTACTACTTTCAAGGCTAGCGATACCTACACGATTGAAACATGGGCGGAGTACTTTGTAGCCGACTACACGGAGAACTGGGGTATCAACCGCGTAACGCAAGATTTGGTCGATAACGGGAACTACTTGATCAACGCTCAAACTGATGAGGAGTACGCCGCCTACGCGGCGGGACTGGGATCGAATCCATATTACTTCGACAGTCCATTCGACGTATTCTTCGCGGGATCGAACGATGATGGAGTCCTCGTAGACGGTGACGGCGAACCTATTGGAATTGCAACAATCGAAGGGGTTCCTGTGGTTCCTGGCGACACTGCTTCCACGGTAGGCTTTTTTGCGGGCGTTGGGACTTTCGTTCCTCTTGATGGAACCACCGTACCGGTGGACCGCTCCTGGAAGTTGGCCGCTCCGGGAGATGACTCTTTCGGGAAGATGTTCGCTTTGGGCGTCGATCAGACCTTTGATTTCAGCGATACCTTTCAAGTCGTTAACAAAACTTACTACTCCTGGAAGGACCGCCAGACCTTTTCGTCATACCACTACTCCGAATTGCTCAGGGACAACATCTCTTTCGACAACCGCACGGAGTTTCGATTCAGCAACGATCTTGGAAACGACTCCTACCTCAATATCAACACGGGTATACGTTTCCGCTACGATGATATATGGGCGGTCAACCACTTCTTCAACGAACCGGCCAGCTTCTGGGACATGACTCGCGATCCTGATACGCGACGCGTACCGGATGCGGGTTTTGCTGCCTTTAGATGGATACCGGACGAGGAAAGCCGTGGAGTGCTCGATCATTGGTATTATGGATCGGGAGGCCATTCCGAGTCTTGGATTGTCGGACCTTTTGCTCAGTTCGATTACAAGATGAACGAGAAATTCAGCCTTCTCGCTGGGTTCACTACCGACTTTGTGAGCGCTGAGTCGTTCGATCCCGTTCTCGGCGTGGGCGAGACCTTCGATTTTGGTGGATTCGTGGGCGAAGAGGGTCCTGATCCAGACCTTTTGGTAGACGACAGCACTGAGCTCAATAACTACAACTTTAGCGCTGTGTACAAGGCTACTGAGAATATTTCATACTATGCGACCTACAACTTCAGCGAGACCTACGATGCGGATACTGGTGGACGGGTAACGCCGGACACTTTTGGCGATACCTTGGAGAGCGAGCTCTTCGAAGTCGGCGCGAAGTTCAGTTTGATGGACGGCAAATTTTTCTTGGGCACCGCTTACGTCGATCGCGAATTCACTTCTCGGAACCAGGATGGATCGATCGACCCGGTTTATGTGGAAGCTTTCGAGATCGAGTTTAACTATCAGCCAAATGCCAGCATTTTCATGACAATGGGCTACAGCTATACAGACGCGACCAGGACCGTAGGTTTTAATGCCACAGAGTATACGGCGGATCGCTTTGAGGAGACCGGAGGAATATTCGTTTCGCCGACTCTCCAAGGCGCGCCTGATGGGCTGATTGTCGAGGCTCCCGGGATTCCGGATCACCTAATAAATGGCCTCTTTAACTATAAGTGGCAAAACGGATTTGGGGTGACCGCAGGCTTTCTTGCTTGGGATGGCATGCAATCCGGTTACGAAGGCTACGATATCATCGTGCCTAACATCGACGATCCCGCGAATCCTTACATCATCGATGCCAATACAGCGAGCTTTGACTTCCAGTACGAGATTGATCTTACCCTTCTCTACGAAAAGGAGGATTGGTCTTATAAGTTGACCTTCTTCAATGTCACTGACGAAGAGAACTGGGATGTTAACAACTCGGGCTATGGAAACGATTCGGTATTGGCTCGCTTACCCGCTCGCTACGAAATCTCGGCTCAATACTCTTTCTAGTATCTAGAGTTCGGATAAGTTTTAACTCTCTTCTAGTTTTTGCAGGCCGACTCTTTTTGGAGTCGGCCTTTTTTGTTGAAGT
>JBCCZW010000344.1:0-5295 GCA_039186805.1 Verrucomicrobiota bacterium | reverse complement strand
CCTTTTCACTATGCCTCGGGTACAAGTTCTTCCAGATCATGTCGCTAACCAAATCGCTGCGGGCGAAGTCATCGAACGTCCGGCTTCGGTGATTAAGGAGTTGGTGGAGAACTCGATCGATGCGGGGGCGACGAAGTTGGAAGTCGAATTTAAGAAGGGTGGGACGACTTACATGCGTATCGAGGATAATGGCTGCGGGATGAGTAAGGAGGATGCCTTGCTTTCTCTGGAGCGCCACGCGACGAGCAAGATACGGGAAGCGGATGACTTGAACTCGCTGATGTCGATGGGCTTTCGCGGAGAGGCTTTGCCGTCGATTGCGTCTGTATCTCGCTTTCAACTACAAACGAAGGAGGCGGATGCGGAGAGCGGGACGGAGATCTTGGTGGATGGAGGCAAGATGGTTCATGCGAAGGACTGCGGGATGCCGCAGGGGGCGCGGATTACGATTTCGAAGCTCTTCAATACGGTGCCGGTGAGGCGGAAATTCCTGAAGTCGATGGCGACGGAGGCGGCTCACATTGTGCATAACATGCGGTTGTATGCGTTGGCGCATCCGCATGTGGCGATCACGTTGATCGACAATGGGCGGGTCATCTTTCAGTCGCATGCGCGCGAGCAATTGGCCGATCGGGTGGGCGAGATTTTCGGGAAGTCGATCGCCAACAATTTGCTGCCGATCGATGTCGAAGATGAGGGGATGCGGCTTTGGGGCTTGATTGGGAAGCCGGGGCAGTCGCGTTCGAGTCGGCACGAGATGCTGATGTTCGTGAATAATCGACCGGTGGAAAGTCGGACCATGGGTTATGCTCTGGTCGAGTCTTACTATGGGCACATTCCGAAGGGGCGTTATCCGATCGCCTTTTTGTTTTTGGAACTGAAGCCGCATTTGGTTGATGTGAATGTGCATCCAGCGAAGCGGGAAATTCGTTTTCGCAATGAGGCAAAGGTAAGAGGCTTTGCGGTGAGGGCGATTTTGGCGGCTTTGAGAGATGCCTTGGGCGAGACGGCTGCGGCGGCTCCGGTCCCGGTGGTGGAGATCGAGAGAGAGGTTGAGGCCCCGGTGGTGGAAGTTGAGAATTCAGCGCCGGCGAGAGCTACGGGGAAGACCGCGGCTAGGTCGGTAGTGAAGGTGGAGCTGCCTGCGGCGAGCAAGAAGGTGGTGGAGCAAAAGAGGGGTTTTGCAGCCGAGAAACGTGAAACGGAAAGAAAAGAGGAGCCTAGCTTTAGCCGCGAGGAAAAGGAGGATAAGTCTTCGATCTACCGGGAGAACAAATTCGAGCAGAATTGGAATTATCTCGGATGGGCTCAGAGAGAGTTTGCGATCTTCGATACAGGGTCCGGGGTTGTCTTGTTGAATGTAAAGGCGGCTCAGCAGCGGATCTGGTACGAGAGACTGATAAGGTCCTATGAAGATCGTTCGGTGGAGTCGCAGAAGTTGTTGCTGGCCGTGCCGGTGGAGTTTGATCCGATCGCCGCGGTGGCAGTTTCTGAAAATATCGACTTCTTGGAGGCTCACGGGTTTGAGGTTTCACCGTTTGGGCGGAACTTCTTTCGCATTGAGGGAGTGCCGTCTTGGTTGCCGGATGGCGACGGGGAGTCTTATCTCAGAGAGTTGGCGGATCTGCTGCGTGAGGGAAGCGTTTCCGAGAAAAAGCGGTCGTTGGCGAAGGAGGCAATTGCTAAGCATGGAGCGGAGAAGGCCACCTGTGGAATGAAGGAATTGAGCGAGGGGGAGATCGATCCTTTGCTGGATCAGCTGTTTGCATGCAGGAATCCCTTGGCAGACATTGAAGGACGTCCGACCTACATCGAGCTTCCTCGGAGCGAAATTGATCGTCGTTTTCAGCGCAATGGGAGAAAAAGAGCGCAAGAGCTATTTTGAGCGCATTATCGGCGCTACGGTCGCAAAACGCTATTATTTACGAAAGGCGCGACCCCTGCTGTTCGAGAAACTTCCGGAGCCGTAACAGAATCGTAATGGCAGGCCTTTGGGATTGATTTGCCAAGAAATAAGACTGACATAACTCTTAAAACCTTTCGCGGGTTTTGGCCCGCAGAAATCCAACACAATTAACTTTGCATAAATGACTGTTGCTAAGAAGAAAACCGCGCGCAAGGCGGCCAAAGAGGTCGCGAAAAACGGAAACAGCTTCAAGCAAGCTATCCTCGACCATATGAGGATTACTTTGGCTCACACGCCGGCTAACGCCACCAAGCGCGACTGGTGGATTTGCATCTCGCTGGCTGTTCGCGATCGCATCGTCGATGACATGATTGCGACGCAGGCAGAGCACTACCAAGCGGGTACTCGCCGCGTCTACTATTTGTCGTTGGAGTATTTAATGGGTCGCATGTTGAGTAACAACATGCATAATGTCGACGTGTTCGACGAGGTGCAGGAAGCGGTTGCGGAGCTTGGCCTGGACTGGGACGAGATACGCGATGAGGAAGTCGATATGGCCTTGGGCAATGGCGGTTTGGGGCGTTTGGCGGCTTGCTTCTTGGACTCTTTGGCGACCCTTGACTTGCCGGCGGTCGGTTACGGCATTTACTACGAATTCGGCATCTTCAAGCAGGAGTTCGTGAACGGTCATCAAGTCGAGCATCCGGATTCCTGGAAGAAGTTCGGCAATCCTTGGGAGATCGTTCGTCCGGAGTTTACTCAGCACATCCAGATTTACGGTCGGGTGAAAAACGTCTTCGACGAGAAAGGCAACTACCGTCCTGAATGGGTGGATACACGGAGGATTGAGGGTGTTCCCTACGATGTGCCTATTGCCGGGTATGGCACCAAGACGGTGAATTTCCTTCGTTTGTGGTCTTCTCGGGCTTCCGAGGATTTCGATTTGGACGAGTTCAACAAAGGCGATTATGTGGAAGCGGTTCGCGAGAAGGCGATCGGCGAGACCATTTCGAAGGTCTTATACCCGAATGATAAGACTGAAAACGGAAAGGAGCTGCGACTGGTGCAGCAGTACTTCTTCGTCTCTTGTTCTCTGCGCGATATCATACGTCGCTTCCGTCGTGAAAATAAGGGTTGGCATACGTTTCCCGAGAAGGTGTCGATCCAGCTGAACGATACTCACCCTGCGATTGCGGTTGTGGAGCTGATGCGAATTTTCGTGGATGAAGAAGGGATGGAGTGGAAAGATGCATGGAGCTTGGCCACGCAGACCTTTGCTTATACGAATCACACATTGCTGCCGGAAGCTCTCGAAAAGTGGAGCGTGCCTCTTTTCGAAAAGGTTTTGCCGCGTCATCTGCAGATCATCTATGGCATCAACGACATGTTGATGGATCTGGTCGAAAAGAAGTGGCCGGGCGATAATCAGAAGAAAGCTGAACTTTCTTTGATCGAAGAGTCGTATCCGAAGAGCGTTCGAATGGCGCATATCGCGATCGTGGGCAGCCATACCGTGAATGGAGTGGCGGCAATTCACTCGGAGCTTTTGAAGACTTTCCTTTTCGTGGATTTCAACGAGTTGTATCCAGGAAAGTTTACGAACATGACGAACGGCATCACGCCGCGTCGCTGGTTGCTGGCTTGCAACCAGAAGCTGTCCAAGCTGATTGATACGAAGATCAAGTTGGACTGGCCAAAGGACTTAGACAAGCTGAGGGGCTTGGAGAAGTACGCTGACGATGCTAAGTTTCAGAAAGCGTATATGGATATCAAATACGATAATAAAGTGAAGCTTGCTAAGATCATTAAGGATCTATGCGATGTGGAAGTTGATCCAAGCGCTTTGTTCGATGTGCAGATCAAGCGTTTGCATGAATACAAGCGCCAGCATTTGAGCCTTTTGCATATCGTGGCTTTGTATCGCCGCTTGCTGCACGATCCTGATTTGGATATCTGCCCGCGCGTTTTTATCTTCGGAGCGAAAGCGGCCCCGGGCTATCACTTGGCGAAGACCATCATCAAGGCGATTAATGCGGTCGGCGATAGGATAAACAACGACGAGCGAATCAAAGGCAAGTTGAAGGTCGTATTTTTGCCGAACTATCGCGTTTCCTTGGCGGCCCGCATTATTCCGGCTTCGGATCTTTCCGAACAGATTTCGACAGCGGGCAAGGAAGCCTCGGGCACGGGAAATATGAAACTCGCCTTGAATGGCGCTCTTACGATCGGCACTTTGGATGGAGCGAACATCGAAATCCGCGAAGAGGTGGGCGACGACAACATTTTCATCTTCGGCCTGACGGTAGATGAAGTCCAACAATTGGATACAAACGGTTACCGGCCTTGGGATTACTACCACAATAATGAGGAGTTGAAGGCGGTGGTCGATTGGATCGGCTCGGACTATTTTACGCCGGATGAGCCAGGCTGCTTGGCGAGCTTGAAGCACAGTTTGTTGGATGGCGGCGATCCCTTTAAGGTCTTAGCGGATTATGCGTCATACTGCGAGTGTCAGGATCGAGTGGATAAAGCCTACCGCGACCAGAAGCGCTGGGCGCGTATGGCGATCCTCAATACTGCTCGAGTCGGTAAGTTCTCCTCTGACCGGACCATCAGTGAATACGCTAGTCAGATCTGGGAGTTGGACCCACTTCCTGTAAAATAGGAAGTTTTCTCTTGGCAGAGTTAGAGGGCGGGAGCAGCTTACTCGCTCAAATTGAATTAGTACTAAGTCTTGGCTGCGTCCGATATTGGGCGTGGCCAATTTTTTGGTCTATCGGCAGATCGATCGGCGCGGGTTCGATGGACGATCTGACAACGTCAGTTTTTCATTGGATGTAGTGGGATAGAAGATGAGGATGAGGATAGACGATGGAGGATTTGGGGTGATGGCTGAGAAGAGAGGATAGATTTTTTACAGGCTTGAGGTCGGGGTTTTGCTCGTTCATTGGGAAGAGCTTATGGCAATGTTTGTGATCAAGGGGGACAAGAAGTTGGGTCCTCTTAATTTGAGGGAAATTAAGACGATGCTGGTCAAAGGGGAGATCAGCGAAGAGGACACTGCCTATTTGGACAGCATTGACGAGGAGTGTAAGGTAAAGCAGTTGCCTGGGGTTTTTGGTCGGGAACAGAGATTTCGCAATACGGATGAGATCGGGCTCTATCGAAACTCTGAAGAGGACAAGCTGGCGTTGTACGACATCGAGTATGCGGGCGTGTTCAGACGCTTGATAGCGTTGATTTTGGATATGATCGTATTGAGCTGTCTTCCAGTGGTCGTCTTGGCTGGGATTTCATTTCTCGGGGGCGATTTTCAGAAATGGGCTTGGGTCGCCTATGCGATTGGAGCCTTGGAGTTGCTTTATTTTCCGCTTTTGGAGGGAAGCGGG
>JBCCZW010000343.1:0-5317 GCA_039186805.1 Verrucomicrobiota bacterium | reverse complement strand
CGGGGCGCAACAATTACAGTCAACTGGGAGTTGGCGATTATGAAGAGCGGTTCAACTTTCAGAAAATTGTGAATGAAGGGATCGTGGATGTAGCGTGTGGAAGCTTTAGTAGTTATTTTATTAAAGAGGATGGTTCCCTATGGGGAATGGGGGACGGCATTTATGGATTGGGAAAAGACTGGAGAACGAAGTCTTTGGATCCCATTGAAATCTTTAGTGGGAGAGCTCGAACTGTTTCATCTGGAAGTACCTTCACTTCCGTGATTCATGATGATGGTTCGTTGTGGAAATTTGGGGAGTTTGGAGGAGAGAAAGAGCCGGTATTTCTTCCTCGGTTGCAGATTGAAGGTGATCCCAATGCTGCTGAGAATGATGTTCCATCGGCTAATGCCGGAAAGGATATCCGTGTGTTCGATATTGATGGAAATGGAGTTGAAACTGTCTTTCTGGATGGAAGTGATTCGAGGGACGATTGGTTTATATCGGATTGGAAGTGGAGCTGGAAGGATAGTGATGCAGAAGGCCCGATAGAGGAAGTAGAATTAGGCAAAGGGATGTATGAAATAGTCCTCAAAATAACGGACCATCTTGGGGAGGTCGCTGAAGACCGTTTAATCGTGTCGGTTGTGAATGAGGACGATTTTAAGAAATGGCTGAATTTGAACTTTTCAGCTGATGAGTTATCGACTATGGGGGAATTCGTTGCGACATCTGATTTCGATGGAGACGGATACAGTAATCGCACTGAGTGGGACTTTGGGTTGGATCCTCGGAGCTTCGATTCCCGTATCAATTCGGAACTGCTTTTTGAAGACGGCCGATGGATTTTAGTTTGTACACCATTGATACCGTATCGTTCGTTCAAATACGGATTGTGGAGTTTTACTGAAGATGGGGGATGGCGCCAGGAGGAGGTTGCTCCGATTATTGCGAACGACAAGGTTCGCTTTGAAGGTCTTGAGCCTGGAAAATCGTTTCGCGTTCGAATCGATTATTGATTTTGGTAGAGTGGTTGTATGCGGGAGGCGCTGCGGCGTGCCGGGCCGTCACGCCCTACCTTTTGTAGGGCCAGTCTTCTGGGGATTGGCAGAGATTGGCGCGTACCGGATTGTTTAATACGTAACTCCATTTTTCTTGGAGCTCAGCGTCGTTGCGAATGCGGTGGTCGAAGTAGTTGGCTTGCCAATCAATCTTGAGTTTCTTGGCGGTGTATTGTTTCCAGTCGGAGATGGTTTTGGTCATGGACTGATGTGGAGAGAATGCAATGAATGCATGGAGATGATCGGGCATTAGGAGCATGAGGTGGACGCTCCAATGGAGGAGTTTTTCGCGGTAGGCGATGGTTTCAAAGAGGGGAGCCGCGATGTCGGGTTTAGCGAGGGTATTTCTGTGGCGGTGTTGGCAGCAGATGGTGATGAAGTAGAGGGAAGCGTTGGGGACCCAGGGTGGTGGGGTATGTGGGAGGCGTTTGCGAATGGGTAACATGAGGTAGGGCTCGACCGCCGGGCGAGCCGCGGTGGTAGAGTTGAGAGTTGGAAAAGAGAAGAGCCTGTCAAGATGACGGGCTCTGGTTGAAAGTAAATGTTTTGATTGTGGGCTGTGCGGCGTGCCGGGCCGTCACGCCCTACCAGGTAAAACTTTCGACGACTTCTTTTAGCTTGGAAGCGTCGGTGCCGCCGCCCATGGCCATGTCGGGTTTGCCGCCGCCGTGGCCGCCTAGTTTGCCTGTGAGATCGCGGACGATGTCGCTGGCTTTGTGGCCGGCCGCTATCGCTCCTTGTGAGGAGAATGTCACTAGGCTGACCTTGCCGTTTACTTCGGCTCCGAGGACGACTACGCCTTCGCCTAGCTTGGCGATGATTTGACCACCGAGGCTACGGAGTGCGTTGGGGTTTTCGGCGGGGACGACGGCGGCGACTAGTTTGAGATCTCCTACTTGCTTGGCGCTCTTGAGGAGGTCGTCGGCTAGGTTGCCCGCTGCTTTTTGTTGGAAGCTCTTGAGTCGTTTCTCGAGCTCGGCGTTGCGGGCGAGGAGACTGTCGATCTTTTTGACGACCTCGGCGGGTGGCGTTGAAAGGTTTTTGGAGAGCGTGTTGATTGTGCTCTCGATGTCGTTGACATGTTGATACGCGGTGTCGCCTACGATGGCTTCGACGCGGCGGGTGCCGGCGGCGATGGCGGATTCGGAAGCGATCTTGAGGAGGCCGATTTCGCCGGTAGCGCGGACGTGGGTGCCGCCGCAGAGTTCTTTGGAGAAGCCGCCGATATCTACTACGCGGACGCGGTCGCCGTATTTGTCGCCGAAGAAGGCGATGACGTCTTCGGGCTTCTTATCGAAATCGGTCTCGAACCATTGGCAGGCGCTGTTTTCGAGGAGGCGATCGTTGCAGAGCTTTTCGATTGCGGCGAGTTGCTCCGGTTTGATGGCTTCGAAGTGTGAGAAGTCGAATCGTAGGCGCTGCGGGTCGACGTAGGAACCGGCTTGGCGCACGTGGGTGCCGAGGACTTCGCGTAGGGCCCAGTGCAATACGTGGGTTGCGGAGTGATGACGCTCGATAGCGCGGCGGCGTGGTTGGTCGACGGTGAGGGTGACTGTTTTGCCGGGAGTGATGGCGAGGTCGTCGTCTACTTTGTGAAGGAAGCGGCCGGAGGCGTCTTTGGTGGTATCCAGAATCTTGTAGCTCTGGTCATCGACTTGGACGGTGCCGGTGTCGCCGACTTGTCCGCCCATCTCCGCGTAGAAGGGAGATTGGTTGGTGATGAGGTAGCAGAAGTCGCCCGCCTTGTCGGCGATGGACTCGATGGCTTCGGCTTCGTCTTCGAGTTGGTCGTAGCCGGTGAAAGTGGTGGCTTCGCCGGAGGCGCCTTCGGAGACGAGGATGTCAGTCTTCTTTTGGGAATCGCGACCTCTGGTTTGTTGGATCTCCATTTCCGCATCGAATGTGACTATGTCGACTTCGATTCCTCGTTGCTTGGCCATTAGTTGAGTTAAATCGATAGGAAATCCCAGTGTGTCATGTAGCTCAAATGCTTCGCTTCCACTTAATATTATCTTACCCAGACCGAGTTCATTAGCCAAAGCTTGCGTGAGTTCGCTTGATTGGAAGGCTTTTACCTGCGGCAACTGATCTGACGCATAACGCAAGGAGTCATAAGACCGACCGCTTCCGTCTGGAATTTCTACTCGTAGTGTAAAGCTTTGGTTCAGGCCTTTCTGATGCATGTTCTCCTGAAAACCATGCATTAGTGCGAGGTTGAATTTTTCGAAGCCTTTGTCTATGGTTCTACCAAAAGATTCTTCCTCACTTGTGACAATTTTTTGGATTAGCTCCTTTTGCTCTTTGAGCTCCGGAAAAACATGTCCTAGTTTTTCAATTGCGATAGGAATAAGCTCTGAGAAAAAACCCTTCTTAAGATTTAGACCGCCAAGATATACTCCGTACATCACTGCTCTTCTCAGTATGCTGCGAATGACGGATTCTCGATTGTTCTTGCCTGGCGAAATCCCGTCTGCAATCGCACAAGTTACACAGCGAGCGTGGTCGGCGATGACTCTGAATGCGATGTCTTTTTGTTCAACGTCGCTAATGTTGTCTAGGTCTTCGGGGAGCGTGGCGGCGTATTTGTGGCCGGATTGTTTCTCCAACTCGTCGAAGATGCTGGTGAAGAGATCGGAGTTGTAGTTGGAAGGTGGAGTCGAGAAGTCGGTGAAGTTCTTGGAGGTCGCGATGATGCCTGCGACGCGTTCGAAGCCCATGCCGGTGTCGACGTGTTTGGCGGCGAGGGGAACGAAGTCGCCTTCTGGAGTGGCGTTGAATTGGATGAAGACGAGGTTCCAGATCTCGATGCAGTAGGGGGAGTCTGCGTTGACGAGGGAGCCTTTGGTGTCGCCGTCGGGGGTGAGATCGACATGGAGTTCGGAGCAGGGGCCGCAGGGGCCGGTGTCGCCCATCATCCAGAAGTTATCAGCTTTGTTGCCGTAGACGATGTGGACTTCGGGATCGAGTCCTGCTTTTTCGAATACGGCTTTCCAGAACTCGTAAGCTTCTTGGTCGAAGTCGGCAGGGTCGCCTTCGCCAGGCTTATAAACGGAGGCGTAGAGACGTTCTTTGGGGAAGCCCCAGACTTCGGTGATGAGTTCCCAGGCCCATTCGATGGCGTTTTGTTTGAAGTAGTCGCCGAAGGACCAGTTGCCGAGCATCTCGAAGAAGGTGTGATGGTAGGTGTCGAGTCCGACGTCTTCGAGGTCGTTGTGCTTACCGCCGGCGCGGATGCATTTTTGAGTGTCGGCGGCTCTTGGGTAGGGGGCTTCGCGTTCGCCGAGGAAGTAGGGCACGAATTGGTTCATGCCGGCATTGGTGAACAGCAAGTTGGGCGCGTCGGGCATGAGGGATGCGGAAGGCACGATGGTGTGCTGCTTGGACTTGAAGAAGTCTAGGAAGGATTGGCGAATTTGATCGGAGTTCATGGTGATTTTTGCCCACGAATTTCACGAATGGGCACGAATGCTTTTGGGCTCTGCATTGTCGCTCTAATCGAGCGACTTTATTTTATTATTCGTTTCCACTCTAGTTTGTTGGCGTGTCCGAAATTGATGAGGAGTCCTAGGCGAAGGTTGGAGGCCTTTAGATAGTTGAGAACTTGGGACTCCTCTCGTTTGGTGAGTTTCTCGATGGCTTTTAGTTCTATGAGGATTTCTTGGCGAGCGACTAGATCCGCGTAGTACTCCTTTTTGAGTGTGTGGTGTTTGTACTTTATTTTCAGCTGAGGCTGAGAGGCGAAGGGTATATTCTGGTCTGTGAGCTCGAGTTCGTAGGCTTCTTGATAAACTGGTTCTAGGAATTCTGATCCCAGCTCGTTGTAAACCTCGAAGGCGGCTCCAACGAGCTGGTAGCATTCATCTGCGAATAGAATATCCTGATTCGTGCTCATTCGAGCAATTCGTGGGCGGAAAATCTTAGAGGCGGTCGATGATGGCTTGGGCCATTTCTTTGGTGGTGATGGATTGGGTGCCGAAGGCGATGTCGCCGGTGCGGTGGCCGTCCATGACGGCTTGCTTGACGGCGTTTTCGATCTTTTCGGCGATGTCATTCAGGCCGAAGCTGTAGCGGAGCATGAGGGCTGCGGATAGGATTTGAGCACAGGGATTTGCGATTCCCTTGCCGGCGATGTCGGGGGCGGTGCCGCCGCTTGGTTCGTAAAGGCCGAAGGGGAGGTCGTGTTGGTTTTTGCCGGTTCCCAAAGACGCTGAGGAGAGCATGCCTAGGCTGCCGCAGACGATGCCCATTTCATCGGATATGATGTCGCCGAACATGTT
>JBCCZW010000342.1:0-5321 GCA_039186805.1 Verrucomicrobiota bacterium | reverse complement strand
TCCAGGACAACGAAAGGCGCCACTACCGGCGCTGTTGTGGGCGGTCTTGGGGGATTGGCTACAGGTCAAAGCGGCGGAACTACGGCTGCCCTCGTCGGAGCCGGCGCTGCAGTAGGCGGCGTCGTCGGAGCGATAGCCGATGCGAGAGAAAAGAAACAACAAGAGACCATGGCGCAACAACGCGCCTACAGCGCGGCAGTCGCTCGAGATAAGCAAAAAACCGCCAAAGCCAAAGCGGAACTTCAGGAAGAACTCGATATCGCGGAAGGCTTTCGTATTACCGATGCGGAAATCGACGAGATGTCCAGCAGGGCGGAAACCGCCGAAGATCGCTTGAAAGCTCTTCAAGCCCGCCGCCAGGCCGCCATCGATAGGAAGAAGCTTTTGGACGAAATGGAGGAAAGAGAAAAGGAAGCCCTACGTGAAATTGAGAGGCTAGAGAAGGAACTCGCAGAACTGGAAGGTACCGACTCCAACTCCGTCACCAGCACCCCTTCATCGACAGAGACCTCTTCGAAGCTCTAACAAAACAATAGACGAAACGCCTATGAAACTTCGTCCTCGACAACCGATTCTCATTCTAATCAGCGCCCTCGCGGCGCTGTTTCTGTACGGTTGCAAGACGACCTATAACATGGAAGTCGATGCCAATCGCAACCCAAACATCACCGCGACTGACGGAGGAGAATCCTACATCATCGTGCCAAGAGATCCAAACATGGACACCGAGTCTTACGAATACCAGCAGACCGAAGCTTGGATTAAGAACGCTCTCGCTGGCAAGGGTCTCTACGAAGCTCTCACGCCAGAAGACGCAGACATGGTGATTGAAATCGACTATGGCATGGAGCCGCCCCGCATGGAGCACAAAATCGTCGAGGAACCTGTTTGGGTAGTCGTGCAATCGCCCCCTCGCACAGTCGCGACGCAAGTGGTCGATCCGAATACCGGCAAAGTCACGACCGTATACACCCGCGTACCTGGCGAAAGACGCAAAGAGCTTTCGCACTACGAAGAGCGAGTCATCACTCGCATCGTAAACGAGAAGTATATGGAAATCGCCGCCAAAGAAAATACTCTAGAAGAAACGGGCGACCGGCCTTCCCAAGAGCTCTGGTCCGTTCAAGTCCGCAATGACGACTCGAACAACGACCTCGGCGAATACCTGCCAATCTTGGCCGCAGCTACTGCGGACTACATCGGCGAAGAAACTCCCGAAACCGAGAAGCTAAAAATCAAGGAAGATGACGAAGTGGTAGACTTCGTCAAAACCGGCGGCATTTAGATACTATCTTTCTGTATAGGGAAAAGCACCTCGCTCCCTCGCGCAACCAGTTCGAAATTTCCCAAGCCGAAGCTCCAAAAGCTTCGGCTTTTCTTTTCGCCCGACTTCCCTATCGCTAGCTCGCTCCTCGATCAATCCCGCCCAAACTCTTCTCTACCTCCGATCCCAACCCCGGCTAAGCCCTCGGCAAAATAGGCCCCCACAAATTCGGCTGCCTCAAACCAAGGAAACGCTTCCGCCACGATCCCCAAATCAAGAAGCCTTAACTTGAAATTAAACACCTCCCAGGGCTCATGCTCGATCCGAAATCGCCTGAGGCACCCGTCCTTGCCCAAGAAAGCCTCATATCGCTCTACCAAGAACTCGGCTAATCCTCCCTTATCGGCAGCGCTCGCCTCACCTTCCCACTGCCCTTCGAATCGAAACGCGCCTTCGGTTCCAACCTTTCCGAAAACTCGCTTCCCCCGCCGATCGCAGTGATAGTCGACATTCGCAAACGCATACGGCAAATCGTACATCGCTCGAGCCAAGGGAATCGCAATAGGTCGATTCACGAACTCCTTCATAAAATAGATGCCTCTGCTCAAACGGACGTCCACGTAAGTGCGGACATTCAGGAACAGATGTCGTCCGAACGGATTCACGAAACCCCGCGTCCACTTACCCAAAGCGTCGAACCAAATATCTGTCGTCTCAAAAGCGACCAAGCTAATCATTGCTCGCCCCTCGTATAAATCTAATGGATACGCCACCTCACCGGATAGCAAATCCGCGTCAAAAGCGAAATTCAGAAAAACAACCCGTCTCCAATCCACCCGAAAAACCGGACGGAACTTATTCTTATCCGCAAACACAGTACACCTCTCATTCTCTTTAAATCGCCAGCAAAAGCGTCCAACCTTACAAAACGACCAGCCCGACGAACTCTACGGTCAAAGCGGTATTGCCTATCTTCAAAAGAACGCCCTTCGCATAAGGCCCCGTTTCGAAAAAGAAGAATTGCGCCAACATCCTCGCGCCCCAGAAGACGAAAGCGAAACCGGCTAAGGCAACTCCGCTTTTCGCTCCAGCCGCCATCTCTTCCGCAAATACCCAAGTTCCAACCCCCAAGGCAAAACGGTCAGAGCGATAGACACGGCGTAGACTAAAAACATTCGCCGCGTCATGGGTGGAAGTTTCTCCAGTCCCTCCTTCCAATTCAAGACTCTGGGGACCAGCCCAGCCGCCCCTAAAATCCCGCAATAACTCAATGCAGCGAGTTTATAGACAATTGGTTCTATCATCATCGATATATCCTCCTCTTCAATTTGCGGCCACCGCCATCGCGGCGATCGCATCCAAAACAAACTTCTCAGGAAACAATAGTCCCAGGGGTCCCAAAATCGTCGCCCACGCGTAAAATCGAGCTCTCCAGCCTTCATTGATTCCTAACCGAAAACCACAGTTCGTCTTGGCGAGGATCACGGCGAGTCCTTGAATAAGGAAATAGAGAGTGGGCAATCCATAGCCACCGCCCGCCGGTACAGTAATCGCCAACTCGTGTATCAATCCGCTAATGACGAAAACGAACACCCACGCCCCATTGGGGCCGAGCCTGCGCAACGCTCTTTTGAATACGAAATTTCTTCCAAATGCGCTGAAGGCCGTATTCCACCTTCGTCCCCAAAATTCCGCCAAATTGGCAGTAAGCAGCGGAGCGTTCATCACATATTCAACTTTCCACCCCATCCCTCGCAGAACCCATGCGATCACTCCCGACAAACCGAAGTGCAGCATTAGAACGATCCCAATCATGGTCATCCACCCCACCAAATAACGATTAGCCAGAGCGGTCCCATACGCATAAAACGCAACACCCAACAGCCCCCAAAGGACGGCCCTAGCGAATCTCTCCCATTCCCACTTTGCATCGAGCTCTCTATCCTTCGCAAACGGTTCTAAATCCATCCCCGGCCACGCGAACCAGAACAAGATTGCTCCAGCCCGCGTGACCTTTTTCCCCTTTCCCATCGCTTCACCCCACACGATCCCTTTCAGCAGCGCATACACACTCACTGCCATCACCACCATCTTTACCCAGGGATCCAGACCAGCGCCGAATACCCACAACGCTTCAATCGCCAAAAGAGGAACCCCAAACCAAGCCCACAAATTCCTCTTCTTGGGCAAGGCGCAAACGCCATTCACGCAATACCGATTCGCCGCAAACCACACATAGGCTCTCCGAACGGTTGGATAAATCCAATCGGCTCGCGCCAAGTAATGGAAGGGACGCAGCCACCAAACGAAACCGGCCAGGTAAATCAAGGCATCGACCCCGCCCATCGGCTTCCGATCGCCGGTCAGCAATTTCATCTCATCTGGGGGCGTCCCCGCCGGAAGACCAAACAAACGCCTTACCCAGCCTTCCTGCAGCTTCGCTTCCTCAAATCGTTCGGCTCCCAAAACAAATCGCAGGAGCTTCAGAGCCCCCAAACAGACGCCACATTCTCCATCGTAGAAAACCCAAGGCTTGTTCATCGTATTCACTTTATTTTCAATATTTACTGAAAATTTGATTATTTCTATTTCCAATGTCAAGCAATGTATCTCTTGGGAGGTCGCCAAAAATCATATTTGACTCCTGTTGCCCCTGCCGAAGCCTCGTCTCCTAATGCCCTTCAACGTCGCCTGCTCAACTCTCTCCTGCTCTGCGAAAACCTACCCCGATCTTTTCCAAGCCTTACGAAAAATCCGCGATCTGGGCTTTGCTTCACACGATCTGGCCGCCTTTGAAAACTGGCAAAACCTCAATCCCTCATTTCTCGCGAACGCCTCCAGCGCAGCTGTTGAAAATCTGGCCCACTCTCTCAGGAAAACCGGACTCAATCTGATCGCCATCAACGCAGGCCCTAGCGTTTCCATGACTTCACCCTCAGAATCCGATCAATCCACCTACCGAAAGGAGGTCCAAGCGCTCATAGACTTTGCCTACATAACCGACGCTAAAACAATCACGCTCCAACCTCCCAAGCGCAGTCCCGATCCGAAAACTGAAGAACGAAACATCGCCCAACTCATCGAAACAGCCAAAGAATTCGGCCCCAAAGCTAAGAAGAAGTCGATTCGCCTCACCTTCGAGAACCACCAAGGCTCCGTACTAGAAAACCCAAAAGATGCTCTTCGCTTCTGTGAAACCGTATCCAACTACTCAGGACTGACTTACGATCCCAGTCACTTCATAATGCAGGGCCACACCCTAGAGGATACGCTTTCCCTCATCCCCTACAGCCCGCACATCCACCTTCGCAACGCGACATTAGAATCCATGCAAGCGAACTACCCCAATTCCGGCCATGACTATTTAATCCCGCTAAAGAACCATCTCTCAGACATCAATTACGCAGGGACCCTTTCGATCGAGTACTTCAACGATTTCGATCCCAGTTTCGAAAGCGTGATGAATATTAAGGAACTATTCGAACAATAGAGACTCAATCGACCGCCTCGGCCAAGTCCTCCACGAACTCCTTCGGGAAATCTGTAATTACGGATCGGATACCGCTCCTCTTCGCCTTACTCAAAATCGAAAGCGTATTCACCCTCCAAGCGTGACATTCGAATCCACGTCTTTCGATCTTTGATACGAAACTCTGATCGACTCGGTCGTCCCAACTAAAGCAAACCGCATCCGCCCCTATTTCCTCCAATTCCCGGCAAATCGCAGCCGCATCGCTCCATCTTCTGGAAAATCGACTTCGCTTCAAAGGAACCAGCAGAGCAGTATAAATCTCGGTCCTCATCTCTTCTAAGCTCCGAATCACGTCTCGATCGAAGCTCATCACCACTAGTTGGTTGAAATCGATCCCCGCGTCGTCGATCTCCGAACTCAGCGATTCGCAAACAGTCCCCTTGACTTTAAGATCCACATAGATCCGCTTTCCCTCTGGAACGCTCGCCATTACCTCTCGCAAAAGCGGAATCCTCTCGCCTTCCCATCGACTTCCCGTCCACGCCCCCACATCTAAGTTGGCAAGCTCGACCCAATCCATCTCGG
>JBCCZW010000341.1:0-5340 GCA_039186805.1 Verrucomicrobiota bacterium | reverse complement strand
TTGAAGATGGAGCCTAATAAGATCGCGCTCTTGTTGGTGATTTTCCGTCTTTGGGATTCGATTACGGATCCGCTCATGGGCAACTTCTCGGACAATACGCGTACGAAATGGGGCAGGCGGCGTCCTTACATGCTGGTCGGCGCGGCGTTAGTTGGGGTGACTTATCCGTTCATTTGGTGGGGGCCCATTGAGGGGACTCAGGATCAGTTGTTTTGGTGGCTGCTCCTAACGGGAATCGTTTTCTATACCTGCTTTACGATCTTCAACATGCCGTATCAGAGCCTGCTGCTGGAGATGACTCCGGACTACCATGAGCGTACTCGGGTGACAGGCGTGCGAGGGATGTACCAAACGCTGGCGGGCTTTTTGGTCGGGTGGGCCTGGTGGCTGACGCAAAGACCGATTTTCGCGATGCCGGAAACGGGCGAGATAAACTCAGCGTATGCGATGCGGTATATTAGCGTGGGAATGGGGATTGCCTTTTTCGTTTTGGCGTTCTTGCCCGCGCTTTTCGTGAAGGAGCGTTACTACGAAAGTTCCTTAACGCAAACGCAGAAGAAGGTGGGCTTGCTGAAGAGTATGCGGGAGACGTTCAGCAATAAGCCCTTTATGATCCTATTGGGGATCGCGATGCTTTACGTGCTGGGAACGACCATCGTGGATGGCTTGGGAAACTATGTGGCCACTTATCATGTCTTGGGTGGGGATACGGATGCCGCGGCGAAATGGGCAGGGTGGGGCTCGACGGTTTACGTGTGCGTCGGATTGGTGGCGATTCCTCTTTTCAGTCGTTTGTCTGAACGAATCGGCAAGAACAAAAGCCTCATGCTCTCGATTGGCCTGATCATCGCAGGGGGAATTTCGGTTTGGTTCACCTACATTCCGGGCGAGCCGGCGCTGATGTTGGTTTACAGCGCCTTTAGGGGAGTGGGAATCGCGGGGCTTTGGTTGATGATACCCTCGATGCAGGCTGACTCTGTCGATTATGACGAGTTGAAGACAGGAGAACGGCGAGAAGGGAGTTTTGCGGCCGTCTTCTCTTGGATGCTGAAGCTCAGCATGACGCTTGCGGTGGGCCTGACGGGACCGGTTCTGAATATGACGGGCTATGATGCGAGCCTAGGCGTGGATCAAGCGGAAGGGGTGATCACTTCGCTCCGCATGTGTTTCGCCTTCGTTCCCGTTGCGATTCTATTCGGCTGCGGAGCGCTGCTTTGCTTCTTCCCATTGAACCCCCAGCGATCCGCCGAGATTCGAGCTGAGCTCGAGGCGAGGAGAGGGACCGTATAGGGTGATTCAATACGATGGCGCGTCAGATGCGAAGAGAACTCTAGAGACAAATTTCCTATGAAACTACCCTATATCCAATCTAATGTATCGTTAAAGTCTCTTCGGACTTTCATCTTCGTATCGACAGCGTTGATACAGCTTGCAGTTTCCCCGGTTGACTTGTGGAGTCAAGAGGATTCAGACCCTCCTTTAGGCGCCTTTCTGGAGTCGAATGGAGTACTGGTTTTCGATATCGAATCGATGGATCCACCTGAGCCTTGGGCGGAAGAGACTTCGGTTGAAGGGTACTTGGGAGAGGGTTATTTCCGCGGGACGACGGCGGATTACTTCAACACTCCCGAGCAGGGTTTGCTTAGGTTTCCGATTTATATCGAGACGGGAGGACGTTACCAATTTCAGTTTCGTTCGAAGATCGGTCATGGCACTTCCTACACGGAATCTAACGATTCGTTCGTGCGTCTCACCGACGCGAATGACGTGGTGGTGTCTCCGGTTCCCAATCACAATGAAACGACTTGGCCGACCACTTGGTACAAGGCCTATATGAACAGGTTTAATTGGAGTTGGCACGCATCGAATAAGGATGGGGACGATTCTCGTTCTCTGTCTTGGCAGTTGTCCGGGGGCGCCTTGTATTATTTTGAGCTATCGCAGCGATCTAAAGACCACTTGGTCGATCGGATTGCCCTCTGGGATCACGCCCGGCATGACCTGGCGAGTAAGGTTACGGGCAAGGATACGGACGATGCGGCATTCGACGCCCTGCCGCTCTCCGAGCGAAAGGTCGATAAGGTCGGCTATAGCGAATTCATCGAAGGCTATCCTTCACTGGTGGGAGCTGATGCCTTGGCTGAGGCGGATCCCGATGGCGACGGCGTCCCCAACGCGCTCGAGCAATGGTTGCTTATGGATCCGAGCCAGAAAGATAGCGAGAAATTGCCCCAAGGCAGCGTTGTCCAGGGGTGGTCGAGCTATCGGTTTACCTATGATTCCGCGATTGAGGGAAGTCTGCTAATATACGAGATCTCTGAGGATTTGAAGGACTGGGAACCTAGCGACCTCTTGCCTGATTGGGTGACCAGCGAAGGCAATCTGCGCCACGTCGATGCGGAGTTCGACATTAATGCTTCGGATTCGCACTTGTTTCACCGCCTCAGAGTCGAGTTATCGCCCGCGCAGTAGATCGGTGGCGTCGATGTTCTGAAAGGGCGCGATCCAGATTCAGTTCAAACTGGATTGATGGGCTCATTAAGTCTAAGTCCCTAGTAAGTTTGAATGATTGTCAGAAGCGAAAAAGCGAAATGTTATAAAAAACAATCGCTTTGATAAATACGATTCGGATTTGAAATAGTATCATTTCGTCAATCTTTCTACCCTTTGTAAGAAGCCGCCCCGATTGTTAATGCCTTCGTCGCTTTGATTAGATTATCTCTGGGAACAGGGATGATGCCTGCGAAGCGCCAGGGTAGTAAACAACTGGAGAGGTTGGCCTCGTTTGACCTTAGTTATATAGATATATGAATTGGTAAAGAAACCTGAGCGAATCACACCATAATTCTTAACCCTGAAAAACCGATGACTCCAGCCAAACGCATAACGCTTAGAGATATCGCAGAGCGCGCTAAGCTTTCTTCCGCAGCAGTTTCCATGGCCTTGAGAAACAAGCCGACCTTGCCTCCTGCAACGATCAATCGCGTTAAGAGGATTGCCGAGGAGCTCGGTTATGTACCGGATCCCGCCTTGTCCGCCTTATCGGCTCGCCGAGAAGGAAACCGTCCCTATGACTCGGTAATCGCGTGGGTCAGCAATTGGGATACCGTTGACGCTTGGCAGAGTTGCAAGGCGAGCTGCGATTTGATGGAAGGGGCGAGCAAAAGGGCATCTGAGTTGGGCTACGAATTGCGTCACGTGTGGGCTCGAGAAGCTGGCATGAGCAATAAGCGATTGTCGGACGTGCTGGTGGCTCGCGGGATTCGGGGAGTGATTCTCGCTCCCTGCCAGCGACAAGCGGATCCTCCGTTGGAACTCGATTGGGATAGGTTTTCATTATCGAGCGTTCTAAATGAACGTCATTATCCTGGCATACACAATGTCGTTCAGGATCAATATTCAGCGGTTAGCCTTTGTTGGAAGGAGCTGCTGAAAATGGGGCATTCAAGAGTGGGTATGGTGGTGTCGTCTTTTCTGTCGGATCGCTGGAGCAACCGCTGGGAAGCGGCTCAGGCGCTTTATCAATCGCGATACTTTCGGATGAATCAGCAAATTCCCATCTTGAGGGTTGATGACCGAAGAGACATGGACCGCATTAGATTTTGGATACGAAGGTATCGCCCCACTGCAATTATCAGTCGAATACCCTTCATGCGTGAGGCGATTGAGGCTGAAGGTTTGCGCATTCCAGAAGACATCGGTTTCGCGAGCCTAAATATCCTAAGCGACAATGAGCCGAACGGAAATGGAATTCTGCAGGCATGCGAGCGCTTGGGCTCCATTGCCGTCGATGTCTTAGACGGCAAACTGAAGAGCTATCAGCGGGGGTTGATGTCTTATCCGCAGCGAACCCAGATCGTGGGAGAGTGGAATCAGGGCGAAACAGTCCGCGAAGTTGCGAGCTTGCCGCGAGCTGCGATCGCGTGATTGCGATTCGAAAAGGTGTTTTATGAGTGGTCGCGAATTGGAGTTGCGGGAAGTCCTTCCTTCGTCTTCCGCCGCGTGATCTGTATCCATTGATCGAATAGAGAGAGAAGTAATGCGCATAAAGCGAAGTCTGATATTATTCGCCCTTCTAGGCTTCTTGGGAAGTCGAGCCCTGGCGGATGTATTTCCTGACGAAGAAGGATTTGATCGGTACGGAGGATACCTGTCTATAAAGGGGGAAGCTACCGGACGGTTTCATCTTGAGCAAATCGATGGTCGCCACTTTTTGGTTACGCCGGAGGGACATGGCTTTCTTTCTATCGGCGTGACCCATACCGGTGGGCTCGTTCGTCCTGAAGGATCGGGACATGACTATTTTAAGGATGAATGCGCGGGAGATTGGAAGAAGGCGAACCAAGATATCGTTTCGTATTTCCGCGCTTGGGGTTACAACTGCGTGGGGTATGGAGGGCACGAAACGACGCGAGAGCTGCTTCCCCACTTTGCGAGCGGACATCCCAGCGGCAAGGTAAGCTTGTGGATGGGGAAAGCGGTCGAATTCCCTGATGTGTTTGGCGATGAGTGGAAGGAGCAGGCAAGATCGGATATCCGGAAAACCTTACAAAAGTACGACCTGGAGTCTCCGAAACTGATTGGAATTTATTGGACTGACATGCCGGCCTGGGAGCTAGAGCAGGCGCGGCGAACGGTTGGCAAAACTTGGGTCGATGCTATTCGAGAATTGCCGGAGAGTGCGCCGGGAAGAATCCGTTATGAGCGCTTTCGTCGCGAACGCGGCGAAGAGGCATCGGACGAGGCCTTTCTGAGGCTGATTGCCCGACAAGTCTATTCCACCATTGGACCTTTTACCCGTCAGTTGGCTCCGGATACGCTGATTTTTGGTGAACGCTATGCGGGTCGCGCCTTGCCATGGGGAGTGATTCAGGAAGCGCTGCCTTACATTGATGTGGTTTCTGTGCAGCCGAATGGTACGACCTTCGCGACGGTTCCCTTTGAGCGTCTGTATCAGGAGACGGGGAAGCCGGTGATGATCTGCGATCATAGTATCAGTTTCAGAACGCCTGAGCATCCAAAGGTGATGTGGGACACGCTACCCGATGCGGGCAGTGTAGGGCGGGCCTACGAGGTTTACCTGAATGAAGGATTTTCCACGCCTTATCTTATTGGCTACAACCGCTGCCAGTACATCAATCGTTTTAAGAACCGTCAGAACATGCTCAAGCAGGGACTGCTAAAGGAAGATGGAACGCCTTATGAGGAATTTGTGGAATGGTTGGAAAAAACCAATTGGGGCATTCATGAGAAGTTCGTCAAATCGGTCGAAACTCGAAAAGGAAATCTCTCCGATTAGGTAGAGAAAAATTGAATACGGTATGTGTTTCGAGAAAAGTG
>JBCCZW010000340.1:0-5360 GCA_039186805.1 Verrucomicrobiota bacterium | reverse complement strand
GTTTGAAGCGGTTGGCGCGCACGCCGCCGGATCGAATGATATGGATGGCGACAAGTTACGGGCCTTGGAGAAAGTGGCCAGCGAGTCACGTTTGCGCGCTAACTCAATGGGTAGGGCTCGATCGCCGGGCGAGCCGCCTCTGCAACTTGGTTAGCTGGGGCGTGCCCGGCGGTCACGCCTTACCTTGCGACATAGCTGATGGTTGCTGACTACTTGCTCAAAGAAAAATCAAAAAAATTTCACCAAGAAGTAGAGGTTATTTCGAGCGGCTGCGTTATCTCGCAGGCTGGGTCCGATCTTGAAGACCGGGTCGTTCGCAAGCTACGCAATGAAAACTACACCTACACTCTCACGGAACTTTTCCTTTTTGATCGGGCTACTAACCTTGGCACTGAATTTTGGATACAATGCTATTGCCGATGAAACCGGCGATACCATTACATTCGTTCAGGAATCAAAACCTTTGGTAGAGGCTCTTGAAGCATTCTCCAAGCAGACAGGCATTGATGTAGTGGCCTCCGGTAGCGTACTTAAAGACAAGTCAAGTGGGGCTTTGGATACTTGGGGATCAGCGGACGAGATTCTCTCGCAACTCCTCGCCGGTAGCGGGCTAGAGTATCGCTTTTCCGGAGAAGGTACCGTAGTCATCACGCCGCCAAAGCGATCAAAAGATAGGTCGGGGATGATACAGCTCGAGAATCTCGTGCTTACCGGGGAGTTGATTGAGAGAACTTTACAGGACTCGATGACCAGTGCAGCGGTGCTGACTGGGGACGAAATCGAGTTCTATGCGAAAAGAGACGTAGCGGACCTGCTCAAGCGCGTACCCAACTTGAGCACCGCTGGAGGGCAGCCGACCATACGCGGGATCAACATTAGAGGGGGAGGAGGCACCGGGACATCGGGCGCCACCATCACCACCACGGTCGATGGGGTTCGCATATCGGAATTCAATTTGAATCTAGGTTTGGCCGGCTCGACTTGGGATCTGGAGCAGGTTGAGGTGCTGCGCGGTCCCCAATCCACTCAAAGTGGTGCGGACTCACTTGCTGGAGCGATCAATATCCGCTCGAGGGATCCCGTCCATTACCAGGAGGGTAAGGTGCGTTTGGGCGCTGGAAATGGGGGCACTCATCACGGGGCGATTGCTTTCAACGCGCCTATTCTGGAGGATGTCCTATCGATTCGATTCTCTGCCGAAGGCTACCGTACGGATGGGTTTGTCGAAAATGATATTCTGGATACAGACGACGCCGCTTTTTTGGACCGCGATACCATCCGTCTGGGCATCCTCTGGGAGCCCAATGAGCGTTTTCGAAATGTCCTGAAACTCACCTACAGCGACCAAAGCAGCGGAGGTGACTCTGTAACCAGCCCCGATTCGCCTCGGGAGCGCATAAGAAGCGAAGTCGCGCAGGCGATCTCGGACGCCGAGCAGCGCTCTGCCAACCTCGAATCGAGCTATCGACTCACCGAGAGCCTGAGTCTTGAATCGAGTTCGACCTACACCGAATTCGATACCGGATCTTTCGGGGCCTTTGAGTTCGGTCCTCAATTGATTGAAGGAGTCATTTTAAACCTTACCGAGTTTTTCGATCAAGAGCTCAAACTGCGCTACGAGACCGAGTCGATCCAGGGGGTGGTTGGCGCCTACTACTCCGATCAGACGGTTGAGCAAGATCAGACGAGAACGTTTTCGGTTGGGGGCATGACGGTTTTGCAGCAGTCCTTTCCTTTCGAGAGTTCCTCTGAAAATCGCGCGATTTTTGGTGAAATCGAGTTTGATCTGTTCGGCAATTTGAGGGGAGTGCTTGGAGCGAGATACGATGAGGAAGAAGGGGTTTCGGGCAGCATAGCCAGTGAGTACGATGCCTTCCTCCCGAAGGCAGGATTGATTTATCAAATTGATGCGCAGAAGAGCATTGGTTTCACCTATCAGGAGGCTTATCGCGCAGGCGGCGCGCGAATCGATCAGCTTGGAAGTCTGGTCCCGTTTGATCCGGAATTTACGCAGAACTACGAGTTCGCTTTTCGTTCGGAGTGGCTTGATGGAGGATTGCTTTTCAACGCGAATACTTACTACACCAAGTGGAAGGACCAACAGGTCAGTCGAATCCGCGGAAATCCTCCAACCGACTTTGCTCTGGTGACTGATAACTCAGCGGAGTCAGAGCTCTACGGCGCAGAGTTCGAGATCCGGGCTACACCTTTAGAAGGGCTGGAATTTTTTGCTGGATTGGGCTATGCTCATACCGAATTCCTCGACTATCAGGATGAGCGTTTCGTCGGCGGAGCTGTCGTTGTTGATGATTTTAGCGGAAACTCCTTCGTGCTCTCACCGGAATGGACTGGGTTCATGGGAGCGAGCTACCTCTTTGGTGATGGTTGGCGAATTGGAGCAGACCTCACCTACACCGATGAGACGTTTTCGGACATTGAGAACGTCGAGACAAATAGGAACGGTGCCTTCTGGATAGTCGATCTTTACGTCTCAAAATACTTCAGCAATGGCGTGAGTGTCACCGCCTTTGTCGATAATGCACTGGATAAGGACTACACAGAAGGCATCACGAGCTTCAATTCCACTCCGGGGCGCCCTCTGGAATTCGGGATCTTCGCTCAATACGATTTTTGATGCGGGAGGGGAGAGGGGAGCAAAAGTGTCAACTTGCTACTTTTGATATTTGCTTCCTCCATCGGATTTGAACTTTGGAAGCGGCTCTTACTGCCTCAATGCCGAACGCATCGGGGCTTTTTTGTTTTTGCTTAGATAGGAGTGTATCAGGAATCTTGATGCGATCATTTTTGAGGGCATGACTTGCGTAATTGAGAAATGGGACGGTTGTTATGAACGAGTCTCTGATGCGTATTTTTCTCCTTTCATTTTTCGACGGGTAGGGTGATAGGCGTGCGAGGAATTTTATTTTAGGCGCAAGGGTAGGGCAGGTCCGTCCCGGCCGTACTTTAAAAACGGATGGCGCGGATCGAATGCGGTCCGGGGTCCTGAACTAATGCGGTCCGGGACCCGGCTTCGCTATTGAGCTACGCCGAGGCACGGCGGACCTGCCCTACCCTTGCGAGGGATCTCATGCCTGTGATGCTTACAACTTAGGATTGCCGCACTCTCAGCTGTTCGCATTTTGCGATTTGTGACTAGTTCGAGCAGGATCGTCTCCATCTACGCGGACCACCGGACCGCGTTGGTTGCCTATGCCCAAAACATAATGGGCGATGGTATGCTCGCGGAGGATTTAGTGCAGGATGCTTGGGTTCGCTTCGATCGCGCCAGTCGAAAAAAGGAGATTAAAGAACCGGTTGGCTATCTCTATCGAATCGTGCGGAATCTGGCTTTCGACCAGGCGAAGCGTGCGGTTTCGGAATCCGAATTTGTGGAAAAAACGGGCGATGCTTCGCTAGAGCGGGTGATTGATGAGACTACTAGTCCAGGCCGCTCCGCTGTCGCCCGCGAAGAGCTTCGTCTGCTGCAGGAGGCTCTTGCCGAGCTACCCAAGCGCACCCAAGTGGCGATTGAAATGAAACGTTATGGCGATTTTAAGCTACGCGAAATCGCAGCGCATTTGGGTGTCTCTGTTACGGTCGCTCACGAATTGGTCGCGGAGGGCATCGCCTATTGCCGCGAGAGAGTGAGGGCTGGAAAATGAGAGAAATAACGACGAATTTCCGAAAATTTGGCGGTTTTAGCAGTTTGGTAAATGAAGAGACGTTTGGAAGAAATGTCCTGGCGAGCCCGAAAGGAAGTATAGGTGTCGAAAGAACTTAGAGTTGGGGAAGTATCCCGTGCCGCCGCTAAATGGCTGCTCAACCTTCAGGAGTGTGAGTTGGACTCGCCGGAGGCAGATGAGTTTCGAGCATGGCTAGGCGCCAGCGAGGAACACTCACTCGCCTGGAATGAGACGATCGAACTCTATGAAGCCATGGGGGAATTGGAACCGAGCTTCCGCGAAGAATGGAGGACCCTAGTGTCGACTGCGAAGGACGATGCGGGTGACGTATCCACTTCTCGGAAACGAATGATTTTGTTTCCGGTTTATCTGGGCGTCGGGATTGCGGCGTGTCTTTGTATTGCGTTCATCATTACGCAGCTCGTTCCCCCAAAGGCCGATTTCGTAACTGAGCGGGCGGAGCTCCGCGAGGTGCAGTTGGAGGACGCTAGCGAAATCACGCTTGCTCCCGAATCCAGGATTGCGGTTGACTTCGATGGGTCCGAGCGGCGCGTGCGACTTATCGATGGCGAAGTCTATTTCAATGTGCAGTCGGATGCTTTTCGCCCCTTCATAGTCGAAGCGGGCGATTTGACGACCCGCGTTACGGGAACCGTGTTCTCCGTGCGCCGATTCAAGGATGGCGCAAGTGTCGCTCTGCAGGAGGGTGAAGTGATGGTCGCTTTCGATGGCGGTCCCGAGCAAAGACTTAAGCCGGGTGACTCGATGACCTTTGGGCGAGGAGAGGATAGGCCGGAGCTTGAGACTATGGCCTTGGAGCAAATCGGCGCGTGGTCTCGCGGGCAATTGGTTTTGGATCGCCGCAGCCTCGAAGAGGCAATCGATGAAATCGGTCGCTACCTCGAAGCCGACATCGACTCCAGCGCGATGAACTTCGGGGGTCGTAAGATCACAGGTATCTACAATCTGGATAAGCCCTTCGAGGCTCTTCAAGCCGCCGTCCGGGCCCACGGCGCTGACGCCGAGCAGGTCGGCGACACTATATTTATCAAACCCAGGTAGCGCAGGTCGGTGCCCGACCGCGCAAACCTAAGATAAATACAAATGCGGTCCGGGACCCGGCTTCGCTCGTGAGCTATGCCGCGGTACGGCGGACCCGCGCTACCAATCCAGATGGGCCCAAAATAATTCTTCGGTTTTTTCCGAAAAAGTCATCAGTGCTCCAGTTTGGTAAATAGAGGCGCTTGGGACTGAGTCTCAATTCCAACGCCTCGCTTCCGAACAACGCAAGACTACACATGACTACTACTGTTAAACTCAGCGCGGTACTGGCTTTCGCTGGCATGCTCTTTTCAATTGGCTTGGCGACGCCCGTTTTCTCCGAGCCAGCTGCGAGCGAAGGGCAAAGCTACGGGATCAACGTTCCGGCTCAGTTCCTCGGGGATGCGCTCACCGAATTAGGCCGCCAAACCGGCAAGCAAATATCGGTCAACTCAGATCTTCTAAAGGGTCTCAAGGCCGATGCGCTCTCGGGAGAAATGACGGTGGAAGCCGCGCTCGACGCGCTGCTGCAAGGAACCGGACTACAGTACGAATTCTCCGGTGAGGATACGGTCGTGATTATGGCTCCAAAACGATCCAATCATGGAGCGGGTGTGATCCAGCTCGACGATCTTG
>JBCCZW010000339.1:0-5360 GCA_039186805.1 Verrucomicrobiota bacterium | reverse complement strand
GCGATATCCAAACATGGGTCGCTCGTAGGCTGGAGCAAGAGGCATTGGCCGACGAATACTTCGTGAAGCGCAAGCTATATCCAAATGTGGACTTCTACAGCGGCATTATGATGCGGGCGATCGGCATTCCATTGGACATGTTTACGGTGATGTTCGCGATCGGACGTCTTCCAGGCTGGATGGCTAACTGGAAGGAAGTGGCGAGCAATCCGAAAGGTCGAATCAGCCGCCCGCGTCAGGTCTACCAAGGTCCGGCGATTCGCGACTACGTGCCGGTTGACCAGCGCGGTTAAGCCGATTCGAGCGAAATAAGATTTAGTAGAAAAGCCGGATGCAGGGGCGTCTGGCCTTTTTATTTTATTCGGTTTGGGTTCTAGTACCCTGTCGCTTGCGGCGGGGATGTTTATTGAGCTTTCGAAGCCTGCTTATCGAGCATCATTTCCTCGAGCTTCAAATCGGTGATTTTCGTTATACCTGTGAACAGCTTCCACATGGCAAACATGCTTATGATTAAAGTTGGGGCGGCTATTACAAAGTATGAGATAAAGGTCATTTTGCCCATTTGTTCATTAAACTCAGGGCTGCCTCCACTGCTTGTAACAATGATGCGAGCGAGTACGAAATTGAGAATCACGCCGATGGCCGAGCTGAATAGGAAGTACTTGGTCGCGGTTTTGAAGAGCTTTTCGAATGCGTCTCTGGCGTTTCGTTCCTCTATAATCGCATTCACTTTATCTACGTCGATGACGCTAGGGTTGTAGAAGATCGTTTTGATGAGTGGGTTCCTGCTCCTCGAGCTGGCGACGACTAGGATGCCGAAGATGGCGGGTAAGCTGGCTTCCTTTACGGCGACCCATAGGCCATCCAGTTCGAGGATTCCTATGACTCCGGTTAGGCCTACGTTAGCAAATCCAAGAATGGAAAAGAGATTAATGGCGCGGCGAGTAATGTAGTCGTATATCCCGTAGCCCAGGGGAATTGACACCGCGATCAGGAGGATGGCGGTCGGTTGCAATAGATTCTCCTGACCCATTCTCAACAGAAGGTCATCCGTTTTTGAGAAGACCAAACTGGGTAGGATGATATTGCAGATTAAGTTAACGAATAGGTTTTCCGGCTTCTTCTTGGGGTCGGACATTATCGTTTTCTGATTTGTATTAGGAGCGTTTCGTTCTAGCCTTCGATTTTTGAAGCCTCTGTTATCCTTCCGTTAACGAATATGTCCACAAAAAGCATTCTCCTCGGTGTCAATATAGATCATATCGCTACCTTACGTCAGGCGCGTTATGTCGATGCAGGTCGAACTGCTGGCCAAACGGTCGAGCCGGATCCGATCATGGGCGCTCTGATTGCCGAGCGAGCGGGAGCGGATGGCATTACGGTTCATCCGCGCGAGGATGCGCGCCATGTGCAGAGGGAGGATGTGAAGAGGTTGCGCGAGGTCATTCAGACGCGACTCAACATGGAGATGGCTGCGACAGATGATATGCTGGATTTCGCGCTCGAGGTGAGGCCGGATTCTATTTGCGTCGTGCCGGAGAATCGCGAGGAGGTGACGACTGAGGGCGGTTTGGATGTTACAGGCAATTACGAGCGTATTGGGAAGATCGTGACCGCGGCCGATGAAGCGGGGATTGCGGTCAGTCTGTTCATTGATCCGGAACCTGAGCAAATCGAGGCTTCTGCCGCGTTGAAGGCCGGCTATGTGGAATTGCATACCGGAGCGTATTCGAATTCTTACTACGCAAGCGAGCGAGCTGCGGAATGGGATCGACTGGTGGACGGCGCAAATAAGGCCTGCGACTCTGGGTTGATCGTCAATGCGGGACACGGTATCAACTATGTGAATATCAAGGAAGTCCGTACCTTACCCCACCTGAACGAATTGAACATTGGACACAGCATCATGAGCCGGGCGATCTTCAGTGGCTTGGATGAAGCGGTGCGAGAGTTGCGCGCTTTAATGCGTCACGGTTAGTTGAACTTCCGCCGATGATCTCCTTACCTTTTAATGGACCGATTCTCGGGATTGGCATCGATATTGTAGATATTGATCGGATACGAGAAATCTATGACCGGCAGGGCGAGCGTTTCTTAGCTCGTGTCTTCACCGACGTAGAGCAAAACTACTGTTTGCGGATGAAGTTCCCTCATAAGCATCTTGCGGCGCGATTTGCAGCCAAGGAGGCGGTTTCTAAAGCGTTTTCCACGGGAATTGGGGATTTTTTGAATTGGACTTCTATCTCGGTGGTTTCTGGATCTCGCGGGGAGCCTTCGATCGTCCTTGATGACAAGGGACGCTCTCTTCTCGAGCGGGTGGGAGGAGCGGCGGTGGCGATTAGCTTGTCTCACACTGATGACACGGCGATTGCCTTTGCAACGATCATTGGTAAGTAAGGCGAATTATGGATACATCGTTTCTTTCTGCTGGTACGGATCCGATTCTGACGTGCGCAGAAGCGATGGACTTCGAAAGGAGTTTGCTCACTGATAGTGGAGCTGAATGGGACGCGATGAAGCAAGTCGGCGCGGCCTTGGGGAAAGGCATTGCTTTTGAATACGGCTTATCGAGATTTCGAAGGAAGGAACTTCACGCTCTTGTATTGGTAGGGAAAGGACATAATGGGGGAGATGCGTTGCTGGGCTTGGCTGAGCTCTGTCGCTTGGGGCTGATTCAAGGGGCGACCTTGCTGTTCGCTGCTCCTGAGGCGGAGTTGAAAGTCAATACGAGAAGGGCTTTGGGGGAGTTTCGGGATCGCGATGATTGCGAGCGCGTTGAGTACTTTCCTGCTGAAGACGAGATGGCTACTTATCTTGAGCGGATAGAATCGGCTTTGGCGGGGAAGCGTTTCGATTTGTGTATGGATGGCTTTTTGGGGATGCAGTTTCATCCGCCCTTGCGGCAGGTCGCGAAGGGATTGATTCATTTGGCGAATGAGCTTTGCTCGTGTCGTTTGCGAGTGGCGGTGGATGTGCCTAGCGGGGTGGGCGATGCAGTGGATAAAGCCGCTTTTAGAGCGGATGTTACCTTTGCGACGGGTGTCGGGAAGGCAGGGTTGTTTTTGCGCGAAGCCCACAATTTTACAGGAAGTATCCGCTATTTGGATGTCGGATTTTTCGACAAGGCGAGCTTTAGGGGAAAGAAGGAAATGCTTATCAAGGACTCGGTTTTGGGACCTTTGAGGGAAAGACGCCCTGCTACGGCAGAAAAGAGGCAGTTTGGACATCTCATGATCGTTGCGGGTTCGAGACATATGCCAGGAGCGTTGGCGATGTGCGTGATGGCGGCGCTCTGTAGCGGTGTCGGATTGGTCACAGTAGTGGCTCCGGAGAGCCGTGTTGCCGCGTTGTCCGCTCGTTATCCAGAGGCGATGTGGGTCGAGTGCTCCGAGACTCCGGATGGCGGCTTGGCTTTAGAGAACTTGTATTTGATACGGCGATACATGCAGCGAGGCACGGCGTTGTTAGTGGGTCCAGGGATGGGTCGAGAACCGGAAACGATTGAATTAGCGAGGGAATTAGTTCGCCAGTGGAAGGGCCCTTTGTTGCTGGATGCGGATGCTTTGCAAACGAGTGTTGTTGAGGCCCTGCGGGAAAATGAGCCAAGTCGCGCGGTGTTGACGCCTCATGCGGGCGAAATGAAGCGCCTCGCAGGCACCGCCGATGCGAAGGCTTGGACAGAGGATTTGGGATGCGTATTGGCGCTGAAGGGCGCCAACTCTAGGGTCTATTTTGGAGGTAACGAGTATGTGAATACGAGCGGGAATGGTGTATTGTCTCGGGGCGGGAGTGGGGATCTGTTGTCTGGAATTTTAGGAGGATTGTTGGCCAATGGCGCATGGTCGCCGGAGGAAGTTGCAGTGATGAGCGTGTATTGGCATGGAAAAGCCGCTGACTTGTTAGCGTACCATTGCGGGCAAACCGCAGCGCGTACGACGCAGGTGATCGATTGCCTAAGCGATGCCTTAGTAGAGGAAGATGTATGGAGCAGTGTTTGACCCGTAAGGATGCTTATTGGATCCTGAATTCGATTCGGTCGGTGGGACCGATTACGTTGAATCGGCTCTTAGAGTTCGCGAATGGCGATCCGGTCGCCGCGCTGGAAGCCTCCAGAGGGGAACTCAGGAGTATCAAAGGTATCACTACGAAGTCGGTTGATTCTATATTGAATTGGGCGAGCGAGTTTGATTTGGAGAAAGAGAAGCGGAAGACGGAATCGCTGGGGGCGATATTCGTTTCTCGAGAATGCGCGCGCTATCCTCGCTTGCTGAAGGAAATCAATGACCCGCCTATTGGCTTCTATTGTTTGGGCGACTACGAATTTAAGAAACCGAGCGTAGCGATCATCGGTAGTCGACGGACGACCTTGTATGGACAAGGAGTGGCGAAAGAGTTTGGTCAGGAGCTTGCGAGACGAGGCTATTGCGTGACGAGTGGAATGGCGCGGGGGATTGATAGTTTGGCCCATCATGGCGCTTTGAATGTGGAAGGAGGTTCTACGGTGGCGGTTCTGGGGTGTGGGGCGGATATCATCTATCCACCAGAGAACATCGATTTGTATCGAGATATTCAGCGCAAGGGAGCGGTGATTTCCGAGTTTCCTCTGGGGCGAAAGGCGGATCGTCAGACGTTTCCAATGCGGAATCGATTGGTGAGCGGTATGTCGGAGGCAGTGATTGTGGTGGAATCAGATGCTAAGGGCGGGTCTCTGATCACGGCGAAATTCGCTGCGGATCAGGGAAGGCTTGTATGCGCGATTCCAGGACGGATCGATCAGCGAACGAGCAGCGGGTGTAATGAGTTGATTCGCGATGGGGCGGTCTTGTTAACCAGCGTGGATGATTTGCTGGCTGAACTGGAGTATGAGGCGCGAGCTGCGGAGTTGCCGCTTGAAGCGAGCGCTGGGGTGCCGATCGCGAGGCCGGATTTGACGGAAGAGGAAGCGAGCTTGGCGAAGTGTTTTGAGGGAGGAGAAGCCTTGGATGTGGACCGACTTTGCGGGCTGACTGGAAAGTCGGTAGGCGAAGTGAGTTCGGGGGTTATGATGTTGGAGCTAAAAGGCGTGCTGGCGAAGCGATTGGATGGATTGTACGAGGCGACCTGACAAGAACAGCCGAGTACACGAACGCGTTTTAGCCTGGGGGCCACGACATCTGGCGTCCTGCGATCAAGTGAACGTGAAGGTGGGGGACGGTTTCACCGCCGTGCGGGCCGTTGTTGATCACGACTCGGAAGCCCTCTTCCCAGTCGAGCTTACGCGCTATTTCGCCGGCGGTGAGCAGTAGGTGACCTAAGATCTCTTTGTCTTCGGGTTGAGCGTCGCCGATGCGACGTATCAGCTTTTTGGGGATGACGAGTAG
>JBCCZW010000338.1:0-5363 GCA_039186805.1 Verrucomicrobiota bacterium | reverse complement strand
GGAATGACCAAGGGCGAGATCGTTACCAATTTAGGAACGATCGCCCACTCGGGCTCCAAGCGCTTCCTCGAAGCCCTTAAAGAGGACGGCGCGAAGAATGAGAACCTCATCGGACAATTCGGAGTGGGCTTCTATTCAGCATTCATGGTCGCTTCGAGCATCAAGGTCTATTCCCACTCCTGGCGAACTGATCAAGAAGGTGTAAGCTGGGAATCGGACGGATCCGGCAGCTACGAAGTGGAAGAGGTCGAGGGCCAACGCCGCGGTACTAAGATCGTTATCCAACTCAAAGATGATGATAAACAGTACGCCTCCGCTGACACGCTCAAGGAAATCATCAAGCGATACTCCAGCTTCGTTCAGTTCCCCATCAATCTAAACGGAGAGAAGATCAATACAATCGACGCGCTGTGGCTCCGCTCCAAGAACGAGATCAAAGACGAGGAATATACCGAATTCTACAAATTCCAAGCGAACGCTTTCGACGAACCGCGCTACCGACTCCACTTCAGCGCAGACGCGCCCCTCGCCATCAACGCCCTTCTCTTCACCCCCAAGGACAACCCTGAGAAGATCGGTTTCGGCCGCATCGACCCAGGCGTTTCGCTCTACTGCCGCAAGGTCCTCATCGACCCCAAGCCAGACAATCTCCTGCCAGAATGGCTCCGCTTCCTCAAAGGCGTCGTGGACAGCGAAGACCTCCCGCTCAACATCTCGCGCGAGACCATGCAGGACGGCGGCCTTCTTCAAAAACTCGGTCGCGTCATCACCAAGCGCTACATCAAGTTCCTCGCCGAGGAAGCCAAAAAGCGCAACGACGCCTACCAGGAGTTCTTCAAGACCTTCGGCTTCTTCATCCAGGAAGGCGTTGCCACCGACTTCACGTACAAGGACGACCTCGCAAAGCTTCTCTATTTCGAGTCTTCCGTCACCGAAAAAGGCAAGATGACCTCCTTGGCCGACTACGTGTCGCGCATGAAAGAGGAGCAAAAAGAAATCTACTACATTACCGGCCAAAACCGCGAATCGATCGAAAGCGGTCCCTACCTTGAAGGGTTCAAAGCGCGCGGTTTGGAAGTGCTCTTCCTCTACGAGCCAGTAGATGAGTACGTCATGGGCAACCTCGCCCAATATGACGAGAAGCAGCTCGTTTCCGCCGATACCGGCGACGTAAAGCTCGAAGACGCTCCAAAGCCGGAAGTCGAAGGGGCTCTCGACGAAAAGGAAACCGAAGCGCTTTGTACTTGGTTGAAGGATACAATCGGCGAGACGGTTCAAGAAGTGAAAGCTTCCGACAGACTCGTAGACAGCCCAGCCATGGCGCTGAACCCAGATGCCATGACTTCGCAAATGCGCCGTATGATGCGTTCTATGAATCAAGATCAGGCGCCAATGCCGCTAAAGGTGAACTTCGAGATCAATCCAGGCCATAAGCTCATGATCAACCTAAACGCTCAACGCGAAAGCAACCCGGACCTGGCGAAACTCGTAGCGCTTCAAACCTTCGACAACGCCCTAGTGGCCGCCAACCTGATGGAAGACCCCAAAGACATGGTCTCCCGCATGTACGAAATCCTCGAGCAAGCCGCTGACAAGTGAGTCGAAAAGCTTGAGAAACTCGCCCGTAAGCGAAATAAGATTCTTCAACGCCCGCCTCACTCTCGAGTCGGGCGTTTCCGTATCCAAAGCTGTGGGCGCGAGCGCTATAGTGGATTTAACTATCGCTCATGATCTCTTCGCTCTTTTGCTCTGCGCGCATGGGTTGCGCCCAAAGCTCCACCCAAAGCCGCGCCGATCGCCGAAGACAAGATCGCTCCAAATAAGCCTCCGACTAAAAGCGTCGCCACAAAAACGGAAGGTTCGTAAGTCTGCAGTTGGGCAATCCCCTCCTTGAAAAAAGCGCTTCCTTCGAAGGCTTTACCGATCTCGTCGATCAGGCCCTCTTTAACGTTCTCGGCCGATTCTCCAAACATCAGCCAAATGCTCACCATCGAGTAAATGAGGTTCAGCAACGCGCCCAAACCTGTACCCAGAAATGCGATACCGAAAGCCTTAGATAATTCTAAGTTAATGTCATTCGTCAGGCAGTAGTGCCTCGTCGTAACATATCCGCCAATACAGAGATGCAAACAGATGCCGCTAAAGAAAGGTAGCAAGCCGAGAAAAAACGCTGCCGCGGCTCCAATCGTAACTGATTGAAAGAGTCTGGGCTTCGGTTGCGTATCCAACTTTTTGCCTATTGAGCCAAAGGCCCGCGTTTAATGACCGCCGAGCCTAATGAACCTCCAATGGCTGCGCCAAACAATGAAGCTAAGCCAGCCGTAAAAATGGAAAAAATCGCGAGTACTATAATTGCGCCGGTATCAAGCTCATCAGGAATCACATTTTCAATGAACTCGATCGCTTCTTCTGCTCCTTGGCCTTGCTCAGCTATCTCTTCGACAATCTGCTCCTTAAATCCAGTCAAATCGGTACCGTGCGTTGAAAGAAACATCACGCCAGAAATGACCGTCGCCGCAATCGCTCCCGCGAACACCGCCTGAAATGACTTCCAGATCGCATGACCTACAGGGATCGTTACCTTGTTCGAAGACGTGTAAATCGCTATCGTTAAAAATGCGCCGATGCAATAGTGCAAACAGCAGAGCGTGTTTAAGATGGGTATCAAGCCCATCGTCATAGTCGAAATGGAGCCAACCAAGAACGCAGACACAAACGACAGCTCGTCGAGGTTTCTTATTTCTGGCGGATTTTCAGAGAACTCTTCCATAATTTAATTTCGATCATTCAGCCGCTACGCGATGGCATTCTCGATAGACAAAAAAACGCGATCGCGACCCCCAAAAACAAGCCCGCTCCAATCCGCGTTGCAAACAAATTGTCGTATGCTCCAACTCTCTCTAAGCCAAAATCGACGAGATTAGCGGATAAGGCTCCGCAAAGCCAAAACCACCCGAAGTCTCTCTTTGGATTCCAAATGCCGAAAATCGCGCCGCCTATCGCCAATCCTGAATAAATGGCAATGCACCTTACGCACAGGGGCCACGGCGTCCCATCCATATGAAAACAGCGCTCGGCATGCTGATGGCACATCGGTGAAAACAAGTAATGCAGCCAAACCGACCCTGAAAAGGCAGTTCCCCATGCGGCAGCCACTAGCAATCCGAAGAGCGCAAATGCGAGCCAGCCCAGTTTCCTCCTATTGCGAAAAAAGCTCATCCGTATTCACTTTTTCGATAACGCTCAGATTGATCTTCTTATGATCGGGCGTCTGAGATCGGAACCAAGTTCGCTGTTTTTTTGCAAGCCGTCGCGTATTCACGCAGATTTTTTCTATCATTTCATCCCGATCAATATCGCCGTTGAGGTAGGCTAAAGTTTCGCGGTAGCCGATCGAAGCGAGCGCGCTGGTATTACGCTCAAATCCCCTGTTCCGCAGTAATTCAACTTCTTCGATCAACCCATCTTCAATCATAAGCTTCACCCTGAGTTCAATTCGGTCATTAAGCTCTTCTTTTTCTCTTTCGAGAACAGTAAGCTGCTTCGGGGCATCGATTAAAAGATTTGTCTTAGCTTCGAATTCCGTCCGTAGAGCTGACACGCTCTTACCCGAAGCCATGCACCTCTCCAGCGCTCTCAAAACTCTCCTCGAATTCTGCGTATCCAAGATTTCATGCGCACCCGGCTCCCATTTCAACAACGCAGCAACGCAACCCTCCAGCCCTCCATGGTCGAATAAGCGGCCAACCTCCGAGCGTATTTCTTCACTCACTACAACGTCGTCCACCACGGGAGAGAAAAAGGCCTTGAGATAAAAACCGCTCCCACCTGTCACCAGTACCTTTTTCCCTCTGTCTTGGATTTCCCGAATCGTTTCGATCGCCAGCTCGATGTAGCGAGCAATATCCATTTGTTCTGATGGCTCGAGAACATCGATCAAATGATGGGTCACTCGCTTTCGTTCTTCTACCGTGGGTTTCGCTGTCCCAATATCCATCCCTTTGTAGAATAGCAACGAATCGCAGGAAACGATCTCCGCATCATTCGCCTCGGCCCATCGCAAAGACAGCTCAGTTTTACCGACTGCGGTGCAGCCGCTGAGAGCATAGATCTTACCGAAAGACTTCATGTATTCTGAGATTTATTACGAATTTGAAACAGCGCAATGACGGTCTCGTCACGCGTCGGTTAATTCTCGGTGAAGTCCGACAATAATCTCGCGACGCTGCAATCAATCCCATTCCAATAATGCATCCTATTGCGGCAAGAGCCGATTTTCCCTTATGACGAAGAAAGCGCCTCGGAAGTACAAGACGATCTTCATATCAGACGTTCATCTTGGTACTCTAAACTGCAAAGCTAAGGAAGTCATACACTTCCTCAAACATACGCGCTGCGACCGACTCGTCCTTAATGGGGACATCATAGACGGGTGGCAGCTGAAACGCGGCGGCAGATGGACAAAGGAACACACGAAGTTCGTGCGTCATATCCTTAAGCGAATCGAAAAGAAGAATACGGAGGTCATTTATCTGCGAGGAAACCATGACGACATTATGGGCCGTTTTCTTCCGATGCAGTTTTCCTCGCTGCATATCGTGGAGGATTACGTTCACGAAACCGAGAATGGTAATTACCTCGTTCTCCATGGAGACGTCTTCGACACCATCACCAAGAATTTCGTCTTCCTCGCCCACATCGGCGACTGGGGGTATCGCTTCCTCATGTCATTGAATCGCTGGTACAACAAATACCGTTCATGGCGAGGCAAGGAATACTTCTCCCTATCAAAGGCCATCAAAGCCAAGGTCAAGCGAGCCGTGAACTTCATCTCCGATTTCGAAGAGAAACTAGCCAAATTGGCCTCCAGTCGCGGATGCGAAGGAGTTATTTGCGGCCACATCCATACCCCTGCGGATAAGCGAATCGGCGGCTTTCACTATCTGAACTCCGGCGACTGGGTCGAAACCCTTTCCGGCATCGTAGAACGCTTCGATGGAGCCTTCGAACTCATCTACTTCGACGACTTCGTAAAAGAATATCCGATGAAGCCCGACGCCGAACTAGATCCAGAAGACGAAAATCTTGATAAAGGCGAAAAACTTAGGATGTCGAGCGTCAACGAGTTCATCAAGGCAGCTTCGCAAGCGGCAAGCTAGGCATAAACCGTGCAGTGGGGACAGCATCAATCCCGATAGATAGAATTAAGCATTAGATTTTTAAGATCTCAGCACCGAGTCCATTGACACTTTTTTGACGGACGCTAGCTTGACCCCCATATGAATCAAGAAGAAGCATCCTCCGCAGAATCCGCAATAGACCAAGGAAGCGCATTAGTCGAAAAAGCCGTAGACTGGGCGCAG
>JBCCZW010000337.1:0-5363 GCA_039186805.1 Verrucomicrobiota bacterium | reverse complement strand
GCGGGGTTCGTTTTTCGCAATATGTGCATGCCGGGCGATACGCCGGGGTTCCGTCCGCACCCAGGTCGCGAGAGTCAATGGGCTTTCCCGGGGGCGGAGAGGTTTCATCCCGGCTTAACAACACACTTGGGGCAAGGGCACTTCGAAACTCCTGACCAATGGCTAACGCGATTGAAAGCCGATACGGTGCTAGGGTTTTTTGGATACAGCGAGTCCTTTGAGGGAGCGGGGCGTGTTGAGAACTTTTATGAGGAATTGGATGCTTTCATAACGCACACGCTAAGTCAGAAGTACAGTGGCGAAAAAGCGCCTCGATTGGTTTTGGTATCGCCAATTGCTTATGAAGACCTTTCTCGCAAATTGGATTTGCCTGACGGTAAGGCTGAGAATGGGCGATTGGGCTTGTATGCCGATGCGATGAAGCGCGTGGCGAAGGATCGCGGTGTCGGCTATGTGGATCTATTTACCCCCACTAAGAAGCTATTCGCTTCAAAGGCCTCCGACTATACGATCAATGGTTTTGCCCTCAATGATAGGGGTTATCGGGAAGTCTCCGCCATCCTTGCTAAAGAGATCTACGGGGCTAAAGGAGTGAAGAACAATGCGCGTCGCGAGCGGGTTTACGATGCAGTAGTCGATAAGGAGTGGTATTGGAAAAACGACTACCGTGTCATGAATGGAGTTCACGTGTTTGGTCGTCGCTACAACCCATACGGCAACGACAATTATCCTGGAGAACTTCGGAAGATTCGCCAGATGACGGATCTTCGCATTAAAGCGATTCATGAAATCGCGAGCGGGGAGCGGATTCCTGAGGTCGATGATTCGCAAACGGATCAGCTCGCGGAAATTCCGACGAACTACAACCGTCCTATCGAGTTTCTCGATGAGGAGGAAGCCCTGGCGAGATTCAATGTGCCTGATGGCTACAAGTTAGAGTTGTTCGCTTCCGAGAAGGAGTTCCCGGATTTGGGCAGTCCGATGCAGATGGCTTTCGACAACAAGGGCCGTTTGTGGGTGGCGGTGATGCCAAGCTATCCGCATTATAAACCGGGTGATGAAAAGCCTAATGATAAGCTTTTGATCTTTGAGGACACCGATGGCGATGGACGCGCGGATAAGCAGACAGTATTTGCTGACGGACTACACATACCGATCGGTTTCGAACTGGCTTCAGAGGGGGTTTATGTGGCGACTCAGCCGAATCTCTCGCTGCTTATAGATGATGATGGGGACGATCGCGCCGATCGCGAAGAGATCTTGGTTCACGGCTTTGACTCCCATGATACGCATCATTCTATTTCCTCATTTTGCGCTGATCCGTCTGGCGCGATCTACATGGCGGAGGGACGTTTCCTGCACTCGCAGGTTGAGACGCCTTACGGCACGGAGCGTTGCACCGATGGGGGAGTATGGCGCTGGGATCCGAAAAATTGGAAGCTCACTCGGCATATGCAGACGGACTTTTCGAACCCTTGGGGAATTGCTTTCGACGATTGGGGGCAAATGTTCCTGGCGGATGCATCCGGCGGTCAGAACTGGTGGGGGTCTGGCTTGTCTGCAAAGGCTCCTCATGGGTACGAGATTGAGAAGGTCGCTCAGTTTACAACGCATCGCGTGCGGCCTACTTCAGGCGCAGAGTTTATTTCCTCCCGTCACTTCCCGGATGAAATCCAAGGCGATTTCTTGATCAATAATACGATTGGTTTCCTGGGTACCAAGCAGCATACGATGCGTGATGATAAGGATGGCGGTTTTACCGGAGAGCTTCGCTTGGATTTGATTACATCGAGCGATCCGAACTATCGCCCTTGCGATCTCGAGTTCGCACCGGACGGGAGTTTGTATATCGTGGATTGGCACAATCCTCTCATCGGGCACATGCAGCACTCTGCTCGTGATCCCAATCGGGACATCAAGCATGGACGCATCTATAGGCTGACTTATCCTTCGCGGCCTTTAGTGACTCCAGCGAAAATCGATGGGGCGAGCATTGAGGAATTGCTGAGCAATCTTGAAGAGCCTGAATATCGAACACGTTACCGCACGCGTCGGGAACTGCGGGGGCGCGATGCGAATGAGGTCATTAAAGCGATCCGCAAATGGTTGGCGAATTTGGATAAAACCGAGGTCGACTACAGCCGGGCCCTTATTGAGGGTCTGTGGGTGACTTGGGGGCTGAATGAAGTCGACCAGGACTTGCTGGAAGAAGCCCTTGAGTCAGATGATTTCCGGGTACGCGCTGCAGCGGTTAAGGCGCTCCGCTATAATTTCAATAAAGTCAATCGGGCGAAAGGTTTGCTGGTAAACGCGGCGAGCGATTCGCATCCCCGCGTTCGCCTTGAAGCGTTTGTTTCCTCCACCTGGTTGGACGACGATGTGAAGGCGGCAGTAGCAATCGAGACCTTGAAGCATCCTGTGGTCTCATGGATGGAACCGAACTTCAATACGCTGATGTTGACCGATGCCGCTATGCTGAAGGATGCGATCGCGAAGTCGGGAATCGATTCGTCGAAGAATGAGAACTTGCAAGCGCTCGCAGCGGGTTCCTTGAAGTTTGATATGTCGAAGTACAAGAAGTCTGCCAACGTGCCCTTGACGAATCTAACGGCTAAAGATCTGGCTCGATTCAAACGAGGCAAAGAAGTGTATGAGCGCGATGGATACTGCGCGACGTGCCATGCGGAAAATGGCAAGGGAGCGATTAAGGATATTTACCCTCCTTTGGTCGATAGCGAATGGGTTAAGGATGATGATGACCGTTTGATAAAGCTGGTTCTCAAGGGGCTGACGGGAAAAATCGAAGTGGGCGGCAAGGTCTATGATCCCGCTAACGGCGTGCCTCCAATGACCGCCTTCGAGGGGCTTCTTAATGACGAGGAGGTTGCGGATGTACTTACCTACGTCCGCATCGCGTTTGGCGATCGTAAGGCATTGTCTCGGACCATCTCTCCAGAGCAAGTGGCTAAGGTACGGGAGGAGACGAAGGACAAAGTCGGTTATTACACGGTTGAGGAGTTGCTTAAGGAACACCCTTTTTGAGTAGAACGACAAGCTCGGTCGGCGAATCGCGACGAGGAGGCGACGGGCTTGTTTTTAGTGGTAGCGATGAAGGGTGTTCCAGGGAGCTGGGGCATCCTTCATCCTATGAAACTTTTGAATCACTATTACCTTTGTAACTGAAATGAAAATACGAAAAGTGTTAGCTCTGATCATCGCGGGATTGGCTGCCCTGGCGTTCGCCGAGGAAAGGAGACCGAATATCTTGTTCATCATGTCGGACGATCATACAGCTCAAGCCGTGGGAGCGTATGCTACCTTGTTCAAGGATCTGAACCCGACTCCGACCATCGATATGTTGGCGGATGAGGGGATGGTCTTCGATAATGCTTTTTGCACGAATGCGATATGCACCCCTTCGAGGGCCTCCATTATCACGGGGCAGTACCCTCACACGAATGGCGTATTCGATTTGGGAGGACGGATCAAAGGCCCAGAACAGATGCTGCCGATTCAGATGAAGAAAGCCGGATACCAAACGGCGATCGTGGGGAAATGGCATTTGAAAGAGGAGCCGAATTTCGACTACTACAAGGTGCTGCCAGGGCAGGGAAAGTACTTCGATACGGAGCTGCGCGTGCAAGGCGATCAGCCTTGGCCAAAGAATTTAGAGAAGCATCCTGGCGAGCACTCTTCGGACGTGATTACGGATGCGGTTTTAGACTGGTTTAAGAATGAGCGTAGCGACGATAAGCCCTTTTTCCTGTGCTATCAATTTAAGGCGCCTCACGACTACTTCGAGAATGCGCCTCGCTACCAAAGCTATTTGGCAGATGTGACGATCCCCGAACCCGAGACCCTGTACGATGTTCCGGACACATGGGGTTCGATCGCGACGCGCGGTCACAACGACGAGCTCATGCCGCACGTTGGAACTTCGATCGGAACGCGTAATCCTCGACGATCTTACGCAGTCGATTTACTCAAGCGTTTTCCTGAAGAATTTCCAAGCTACTACAGCTTGGAAACCACCAATGAGGTCGAGTCCACTCGTTTAGCTTATCAGGTTTACTTGAAGAAGTACCTGCGATGCGTAAAGGGTATCGATGATAATCTGCGTCGTGTAGTCGACTACCTTAAGGCGGAAGGTCTCTATGATGATACGCTCATCATTTATACAGGCGACCAAGGCTTTTGGTTGGGCGAAAACGACTTCCAGGATAAGCGATGGGCCTACGACCCATCGCAGCGAATGCCGTTCATCGTTCGGTATCCGGGCGGAGTGAAATCGGGACTTCGCAGCGATGCGATGATCGAAAATGTCGATTTTCCCGCCTTGATGCTGGATTATGCGGGAGCGGAGATACCCGATAGCGTCCAAGGCGCGAGCTTTCGCGAAATTTGCGAAACCGGCAAAGAGCCTAAGGATTGGAAAGACGCTGTATACTATCGCTATTGGATGCATATGGCTCACCACGACAATCCGGGCGAGATGGCGATCCGCACTAAGCGGCACAAGCTGATTTACTTTTATGGCTGTAACTACGAGGGCGGGTACCAGACGCCGCCCGCTTGGGAGCTTTATGACCTAGAACGCGATCCAGATGAACTCAATAACGTGTACGATAATCCTGAATACGCTAGAGTTCTTAAGAACTTGAAAAGGCAGTTTGCTCAGCTCCGGAAGGATGTGGGCGATGACGGTTCGCATCACCCTAAGTGCGAAGAAGTCGTGCAGGAGTTCTGGGACTATGATGAGGCGGACCGGAAGAAGGCGATTGCGATTTCAGCTGATTATAAGGCTCGACGCGAGGCGGAGCTGAGGAAAGCTGGAAAGCTGTAAGAGAAAGCCCTAAAGCGACGAACCTCCACGGCTTTTCGGATTTCAGGCCGGGAAGGCTCTGTCGTTGCTTTAGTCAGAGGCTGAGTTATCTGCGGCTTCGAAGTCGCAGGACCCCTCGTTTCATGCAACCAAAGCGCGAACGAGGGTTTCAGGTATATAGATCGATCTTTCGGGATCTTCTCTCGCTACGATATATCGCTTTACGCTGCTTATTTTAGGGATTTGGGAAAGCGGTCATTAGCTACTGAGAGTTGGCTGTTTGGGACTGCAAGCAACCCTTAGGTGTTCGCGTTCGTGGCTCAGGAGACGTCCCCTTAAGGACTGTCCCTGGTCTGATCATCTTTATATAAATCTGCCTCAAGGTATGTTACAATAATACAGCCAGTCGATTGCGTGGCAGTCCAAGTTAGCCTTTTTTGTTTGGGTCGATAGCGCTTTGCCTATCTGGCAAAGGGTTATTATCCTTCACCACTATTTCTAAACAATTCGCGCAACCCCTGAAGAAACTATTGAAAGTACT
>JBCCZW010000336.1:0-5372 GCA_039186805.1 Verrucomicrobiota bacterium | reverse complement strand
CGATAGTCTAGTAGGCCTGATGTCTGACGAGGGCCACATCCCAGTGCTTGCGGAGGAAACCTTGAAGTTTCTAAATCCGCAGGACGGCGGCGTTTATCTAGACTGCACCTTCGGCGGAGGTGGGCATACTCGCATGATTCTCGATGCTGCGTACACGCGCGTGGTTGCCTTGGATCAAGACCCGCAAGCCGTTAGGCGAGCCGAGTCGTTGAAAGCTGAATACGGCGATCGCTTCGAGCTTGTGCCGACAAATTTCCGCAATCTGGGCGATCTGACTCAAGGTCCGTTCGATGGTATCCTATTCGACCTCGGCGTATCTTCGTTTCAGCTCGACGAGATTGAGCGGGGCTTTTCCTTTCGAGGGGACGCGCCGCTAGATATGAGGATGAACCCAGAAGCCGGTCAGTCGGCAGCCGAATGGTTGCAGACGGCGAGTCAAAGAGATTTGGCCCGCGCGATTCGCGATTATGGGGAAGAGCGGAATTGGCGCCGCATTGTAAACGCCATACTGGAGCAAAGAGGAGAGTCGTCTCTCAGCACTACCACACAACTATCAGACCTTGTCCTATCCTGCACTCCGGCCAGGGTCCGATTTTCCTCTAAGCTGCATCCCGCGACGAAGACCTTTCAAGGGATTCGCATCGCGATTAACGATGAACTCGGTTCAATCGAGGACGCCTTGCCTGCCGCTTTCAGCAAACTGAAAGTTGGAGGGACGCTTAATGTGATCAGCTTCCATTCTTTGGAAGACCGCATCACGAAGCGTCTCTTTAGAAAGTGGGCCGGACGTCCTGAAGGGGCTCGAGATAATCGTCCACAGGAGATGAGGGAAGTTTTGGCGGAGTTGCTCTGCCGACGCCCAGTAGAAGCCAGCGATAAGGAAGTCGCTGAAAATTCGCGGAGTCGGTCCGCGAAGTTGAGATCGCTAAGGAAAGTATAAGCAGTATGAATACAATAGCGCTAAGGAGTAGCAGGACAATGAAAGACAATGCAGCCTTGAGAGCGGTTTTGAACCGCCAACAAGTGGTGCTCGGTGGGGGACTCAGTTTCGACCGTGACCGCTTTTCATGCAACCGTTCGGTTAGCATCGGGACAGAGCATCCCGCTATCACTTTTAAACCCTTCGAGAGGGTATATCCACTTAACAAGGATATTCGAAGAACTTCAGTCGAAAGCTAATGAATAAGCGTAGAGGAAGTAAGAAGGCCGCGAATCAGCTGCTCAATCGACTCATCCTGCAGTCGCTAGGTTTGCTAGCGGTGTTGGGCGTGTTTGGCTTGGGAACAGTTTGGTTTCGTCATCAGATTTCCGGAGTCGCGAACAGCATTAATAAGTTGGATAGCGAGATTGTCGTAGAAGAACGGCGTCTGACGCAACTCGACGTCGAGTTGACCAAGGCCAAGTCTGCTAGCCGACTCCAGAAATTGAACATCGATCTCGCCCTAGGGCTGAGGCCGCCCCATGCCGGACAGATTTATCGCGTATCGGAGAATGTGGAGGCGCGTTTGGATGGAAAGACGGCGGGGGCTATGCTCACGGCATCGAGAACAATCGACTGATAGATGGCGAAAGGCTTCGCTCCAAGTTCCAGAATTTGGATACTCGCTCTGTGTATCGTTTGCGGATACGGAGCGATCGGGTATCGCTTGGTTCAGCTCCATGTGCTGGATGCGCCGCAACTGGTGCAAGAAATTCAGGATAATCGTTATCGCTTGATTACGATCAATCCGAAGCGCGGCGATATTTACGACGCGAACAACGAGTTGTTGGCGACGAATCAGACGTTTATGGAAGTGGGTGTCGATCCGGCTCTCATCAAGTACGAGGATCTTAGGAAGCTTCCGACTCTGGCGAAACTGCTAGGCATGGATCTGCGGGATGTGGAAAGAGCTTTTGGAGCGGAAAGGGGAAGGTTCGTCGATTTCGAAGGGAACCAGAGGGTGCGTTGGCGCAAGTTGCGACGAGACGTAACTGAGCTGGCTTACGAGGAGATCAAGAAGCTGAATATGCGTTGCGTGTATGGGAATCGCCACTACGATCGGGTTTATCCTAAGAATTCGATCGCGTCGCATTTGGTTGGATACGTTCGCCAAGATGGGCAGGCGGTCGCTGGATTGGAGAAGGAACTAGATTTTTATCTGAAGGGCCAAAAGGGATGGAAGGAATCGGAGGTGAAAAGTGGAAAAGAGATGGCTCAATTCCGCAGGCGAGAAGTACCGGCTCGCAATGGTTTCGATGTGGAATTGACCATCGATTCTTTCGTCCAGCACACGATTGAAGAAGAGTTGGCGGAAATCGCGGAGAAGATGAATCCGCAGACTGCTTCTATTATAGTAAGCAACCCTTTTACCGGCGAGATCCTTGGCTTAGCGAATTACCCGACTTTCGATCCCAATTATTACAATGAGGCCAAATTGATTCCGTTGGAGAATCGCGATCCGATCGATCCGAAGAATAACCGAGCTTTGACTGATCCGATTGAGCCGGGATCCACCTTTAAGATCATGGCAGCCAGCGCAGCGATCGAGGAGGGTTTGGTGAGCGAGCAGACTCAGTTCGATTGCGGGCAAGATACGATTGTTACGCCTTCGGGCTACCGGGCGCGTTTACCCAAGGATTCGCATCGAAACGGGGTCATGACTGTCGAGCAGATCGTGGCGAAGTCTTCAAATCGAGGGGCAGCTCATTTGGCGGTCTTGCTCGGGGAACGGGAGTTCTACGACTATGTTAAGGAATTCGGTTTCGGAGAGCGTTCGGGCCTTAGCATTGGAGTGGAGTCGAGAGGTATTTTGAATCCAGTTGAAAAGTGGGATGGCTTGACGATCACGCGTATGCCAATGGGGCATGCGATTGGGGCGACCCCGATTCAGATTCACTACGCGATGGCGACCATTGCCAACGGAGGCGTTTTGATGCAGCCGAAAACGGTGGCGAGGTTGAGAGACGTCGATGGGAATGTGGCGATGGAGTTTGGAGAAATCGCTAAGAGACGAGTGGTTACTAAGGGAACGGCCGAGAGGATCGCAGCTCTTTTGGAAAAGACTGTTTCTCCGCAGGGTACAGCCAATATCGCATCGGTGCAGGGCTACCGTGTGGCGGGCAAGACGGGAACCAGCCAGAAGATTATCAATGGCCGTTACTCATCCTTGGAGCATGTGGGCTCTTTTTCTGGATTTTTCCCTGCGGACGAGGCGTTTAGACCGGGTCCGATTGAGAACAAAAAGTGTCTCGTGATTACGGTGATTGTGGATGGGGCTGAAGTGCCGGGAGTGGCCTATGGTGGCAAAGTTGCGGGCCCTTCGTTTAAGAAGATCGCGCAAAAGTTGATTCCTTACTATGCGATCACTCCAAGTGATACGGAGCGGGCGTTTGCAATTAGGGACAATCGGAATAACTTCAACGTGAGATGAGGAAGGGAGATGGGCGTAGGATTTTTAGATGCTTCCAGTAGTTCTCGTCGCGCGCGAGGAGCTGAGGAGTCATTCGATCGAATGAAGCAGGTCGGTAAAAAGTTAAGCGTGTTGTTGAAGGATTGCTCCGCGGAAGGGCTAAAGTCGGGGAGAGACCCTATCGTGACCCGCCTTGCGATCGATAGTCGGCGTGTTACGCCAGGGACGGTCTTTTTTGCATTGCCTGGTTTGAAGAGCGATGGGAATGCGTTTGTTTCCGAGGCGATTTCTCGGGGAGCAGTGGCGGTGGTTTCGGATCGATCGACTAAGTTGGGTAACCCGAAGGTAGCCTACGCGAGGGTGAAGAACCCGCGGGCGGCATTGGCCAAAGCGGCAAAAGCGTTCTTTGAGGCGCCGGACGAAACGCTCAAAATCACTGGAATCACGGGAACGAATGGCAAGACGACGGTCTCTCATTTGATTCAGCATTTGCTGTCGGGCGAGGGAAGGAAGGTCGGCTGCCTGGGAACGATTGGCTATGATCTTGTGGAGAGAGCGCTTCCTTCTTTTCGGACAACTCCCGAAGCGCACGATCTCTACGAGTTGCTATCGCAAATGAGGGGCTTCGGCTGCACCGGAGCGGCGATGGAGGTGAGTTCGATAGGCATCGATCAGTTGCGGGTGAATGAGATGAGCTTCGACGCGGTCGTGTTTCTCAATTTGACTCGGGATCATCTGGATTACCATGGCGAAATGGAGGAGTACTACCAAGTGAAGAAGCGCCTCTTCGCGGGCGAACTCGGTCAGAAACCTCGGGTTGCGGTAGTGAATTCAGATGATGAATACGGTCGCCGTTTGATCGAAGAGTTAGGGGACGAGGGAAATCTCGTGAGTTTTGGGATGCACGGCGACGCCATGATTCGGGCTGATGTAGTTGAGCTGGGACCTTCGGGAGCTTCGTTCGAATTGGTTTGGCCGGAAGGGCGAGTGGACGTTAAGTCGTCATTGATTGGTCGATACAATGTGAGTAATTTGCTGGCGAGCTTTGCGGTTTGCTACGCGAGCGGCTTGGATTTGAAGGATTGCGTAAAGCGGCTGATTTCCTTCGAGGGGATTCCCGGCCGGATGGAACGGGTGCCGCACAAGGGCAATTTTCAAGTGGTAGTGGACTACGCCCATACGGCGGACGCGCTGCAGAATGCGCTTTCAATGTTGAGGGATGTGACGCCCAACCGTTTGCATTTGGTATTCGGTTGCGGAGGGGACCGCGATCGCGGCAAGCGTCGAGAGATGACGTCGGCGGCGTTGGAGCTTTCGGATACCTGCTGGGCGACCGCGGATAACCCGCGACGCGAGCCCTTGGATCAGATCTTTGAAGATATGAAGGAGGGCGTTGTGGACGATCGCGATGCGGGTCGTATTGCCTTCGTTCAGGACCGGCGGCGAGCGATCGAATTGGCCTTAAAAAGCGCGAATGAGGGAGACTGCGTTTTGATCGCGGGGAAAGGGCATGAGACCTTTCAGGAATTTGGGGAGACGGTGGTGCCTTTCGATGATCGAAAGGTAGCGTTTGAATTGCTGGAGTTGATCGAATTGGGAGGACGATCGATAGAATGATAGGATTCGATCCGAGTCAGATAGGGGAATGGGCAAATGGAGAGTGGAAACCGGCAGCGCCGCAAGGAGGGCTGACCGGTTTTTGCAATGATACGCGCCAGCTGAAAAAGGGAGATGCGTTTGTAGCGATTCGCACGGAACAGCGGGATGGACATGATTTTATGGAGGCGGCTAAAGCTGCGGGAGCGAGTGCGGCTTTGGTAGAGGACTTTGTAGACGATACGGAGATTCCGCAGTTGGTCGTTGGCGACGCCGTCGCCGGAGTGCAGATGATTGCTCGCAGGTATAGCGAGACGTGTACGGGGAAGGTTGTGGGTATAACAGGGAGTTGGGGAAAGACGACGGTGAAGGAGTTTCTTATGCATT
>JBCCZW010000335.1:0-5387 GCA_039186805.1 Verrucomicrobiota bacterium | reverse complement strand
TGTAGGCCGGGACGTCGACCCGGCATCCCAAAACCCAATCAGGTAGGGTTCGGACGCCGCCCCGAACCTAGCCCAACCCAATCCACCATACGCCCCATTCAATAAGCCCCGCAAATCTCCTCCATTAGCCCGCACAATCCAAACCACCCCAAATCTCTAAAATTCCACATTCCACATTCCACATTCACCATTTCCTCCTTCACAATTGCACTTTCACCCTTCAAAAACTCCCTTCCTCTAATTTCGAATCCGGGCTTCAACCGCCCAGAAATTGCAGAAAATCATGAGCACCACCGCAAAGATCATTTACACCAAAACCGACGAAGCGCCGGCCCTCGCCACCTACTCGCTCCTCCCAATCGTTGAGGCCTTCACCTCCGCCGCAGGAGTCGCCGTCGAAACCCGAGACATTTCCCTCGCCGGCCGCATCATCGCCAACTTCCCCGAAAAGCTCACCGACGAGCAAAAGATTGGCGACGCGCTTACCGAACTCGGCGAACTCGCGAAAACCCCTGAGGCCAACATCATCAAGCTGCCTAACATCCGCGCCTCCATCCCTCAGCTCACCGCCGCTATCAAGGAACTCCAAGAGCACGGCTACGACATTCCCAATTACCCAGCCGATCCTCAAAACGACGAGGAAGCCGAAATCAAAGCCCGCTTCGCCAGGGTCCTCGGTTCCGCAGTGAACCCCGTCCTCCGCGAAGGAAACTCCGACCGACGCGCCCCCGGCGCCGTCAAGCAATACGCTAAGAGCAATCCCCACTCCATGGGCGCCTGGTCTGCCGATTCCAAGTCGCACGTATCCTCAATGACCGGCAACGACTTCTACGGCTCCGAAAAATCCACCACCATTCCCGAAGCGACCACTGCTAGGGTCGAGTTCGTCGCCGCAGACGGATCCACCACTACTCTCAAGGAAGGTATCGCCCTCCAAGCAGGCGAAATCCTCGACGCCGCTCGCATGGGCAAGTCCGCTCTCCGCGCCTTCCTCGCCGAGCAAGTGAACGAAGCCAAGGAACAAGACGTCCTCTTCTCCCTCCACATGAAGGCCACCATGATGAAGGTCTCCGACCCCATCATCTTCGGCCACACAGTCGAGGTTTTCTACAAAGCGGTCTTCGACAAGCACGCCGACACCTTCGCCGCAATCGGCGTCAATCCCAACAACGGCCTCGGCGACGTCTATACCAAGATCAAGAGCCTCCCTGCCGACAAACAAGCGGAAATCGAAGCCGACATCCAAGCCGTCTACGAGACCAGCCCCGACATGGCCATGGTCAACTCCGACAAAGGCATCACCAATCTCCACGTCCCCAGCGACATCATCATCGACGCCTCCATGCCGGCCGCCATCCGCGCCTCCGGCCAAATGTGGGGCCCCGACGGCAACCAAAAAGACACCAAGTACGTCATCCCCGACCGCAGCTACGCCGGCGTCTACCAAGCCACCATCGACTTCTGCCGCGAAAACGGAGCTTTCGACCCCACCACCATGGGCACCGTACCCAACGTCGGTCTCATGGCGCAAAAAGCCGAAGAATACGGCTCCCACGACAAGACCTTCGAAGCCCCCGGCAACGGCGCGATTCGCGTAGTGGATTCTTCAGGACAAACTCTCCTTGAGCAATCCGTCGAAGAAGGCGACATCTTCCGTGCCTGCCAAGTTAAAGACGCTCCCATCCAAGACTGGGTAAAGCTCGCCGTTTCTAGGGCTCGCGCTACCGGTTCTCCCGCCGTCTTCTGGCTCGACGAAAACCGCGCCCACGACGCAGAGCTCATCAAGAAAGTAAACGCGTATTTGCCAAACCACGACACTGAAGGCCTCGACATCCTCGTCATGGCCCCCGTCGACGCGACCAAGTTCTCCCTCCAGCGCATCAAGGAGGGCAAGGACGCAATCTCCGTAACCGGAAACGTACTACGCGACTACCTCACCGACCTCTTCCCAATCCTCGAACTCGGCACCTCCGCCAAGATGCTCTCCATCGTTCCCCTCATGAACGGCGGCGGCCTCTTCGAAACCGGCGCCGGCGGATCCGCTCCTAAGCACGTCCAACAATTCGAAAGCGAAGGCCACCTCCGCTGGGACTCCCTCGGCGAATTCCTCGCCCTCGCCGTTTCCCTCGAGCACCTCTCCGCAAGCTTCGACAACGCCAAAGCGCAAGTCCTCGCCGAGACCCTCGACGCCGCGACCGCGACCTTCCTCCAAAACAACAAGTCGCCTTCTAGAAAGGTCAACGAACTCGACAACCGCGGCAGCCACTTCTACCTCGCCCTCTACTGGGCCCAAGAGTTGGCCGCCCAAGACAAGGACGCCGATCTGAAGTCCCAGTTCGCCAGCGTAGCCGAGGAACTAGCGAAAAACGAAACCAAGATCGTAGAAGAGCTCAACGCCGCCCAAGACGCTGCTCAAGACGTCGGAGGCTACTACCACCCAAACGACGAGAAAGCATCCGCCGCCATGCGCCCCAGCGCCACGCTCAACGCCGCCCTCGCCAAGCTGGGCTGAGCAAAAGCCGATCAGCTATTTCTGACCTAGGCCGTCTCTCCTGTGAGGCGGCCTTCTTCATAGCCACCGCGATTCTATGTTAATCAATTCTCAAAAGTTCTAAGATTCGCCCACAAGGCCGCGGCCCCAATTGCAATTCGCTCCCTTCTTGCGATCTTTCGTCAGGCCTCCAAACTCGCAGGATCCGCATCCGGCGAACATCAGCCTACCCCCAAGGTCCACTCATGAAAATCAGCTTCCACAATCTAAAACATGCTCTCGATTCGCACGCGATTTTTGCGGCAACGGACAAGCAGGGCATTATTAGGGACGTTAACAATAAATTCTGCGAAATCTCAGGCTACTCTCGAGAAGAGCTGATCGGCAACACCCACCAAGTCGTCAATTCCGGAGAACACCCTCCAGAGTTTTGGCATCACTTTTGGACTACCATCAAATCCGGCGAAATTTGGCGAGGGGTCATCTGCAACCGTCGTAAACAAGGAGAACTGTATTGGGTAGACACCACGATTACTCCCATAAAGAGCGAATCCGGAACGCCCCAAGGCTACATAGCTACAAGATCAGACGTCACTGGACTCATGCGAGCAGAAGAGAGATTCAGAGGCAGCGACAAAATCGCCGCAGAGCTCTCACGCGTAGCCCGAATTGGGGCCTGGGAAATGCGCATGGAGGACATGAAGCCGATTTGGTCTCACATGACTCGCAAAATCCACGAGGTAAACGCAGACTACGATCCGACCCTTGAAGACGGCATCGACTTCTACAAAGAAGGAACGAGCCGAGAGCGCATCAAAAAAGTCGTTGAACACGCGATCGAAACCGGTGAAGGCTGGGACGAGGAACTTCAGATCGTCACCGCGAAAGGAAGAACGATCTGGGTGAAAGCAATCGGTACAGTCGAACGCCAAAAAGGGAGATGCATCCGTCTATACGGAACCTTCCAGGACATCGATCTGAGGAAGCGAGCCGAGCTAGAAGCCGAACGACTAAATTGCCTTCTGAGAGATTCGCTCTCTGCCGCTACCGAAATTTCATTCATCTCAACCGATCTGCAAGGTACCATCACCATCTTCAACTCAGGCTCCGAGAACCTGCTCGGATACAAGGCAAAAGAGATGATCGGTAAAAATGCCACCGCGATCATCCACGACACCGATGAGGTAGTAGGACGAGCAAAAGAGCTTACCCAGGAACTCGGCAGACCCATCGAAGGCTTCGAAACCTTTGTTGCGATCCCCAAAATCCGAGGCTCCGAAACCCGTATCTGGACTTACATCCGAAAAGACGGCTCACGCTTCCCGGTCAGTCTAGTCGTCACCCCTATTAAGAACTCCTCCGGCGACCTCGTCGGCTTTGTAGGCATCGCAACCGACATTACCGAAAAACAAAAGGCAGCAAAAGACATTCAGCGGCGGGGGGAATTACTCGAAAAAGCAAGAGAACGTTTGTCCATCGCGGTTGAGGCGGGCGGTATCGGCATCTGGGATTTCGATCTCGAAAGCCAATCTCTCTCCTGGGACGAACAGATGTTCCACCTCTATGGCACCCATCCAGACAACTTCGAAGGTTCCGTAAGCGACTGGACCAAGCAACTTCACCCCGACGATCGCGAACGAGCCACTAAAGAAGTATACGAAGCGATTGAAGGACAAAAACTCTTCGACACCGAATTTAAGATTGTCCAACCCAGCGGAAAAACCAAACACCTAAGAGCCCTCGCGAAAGTCATACGCAACGAGCAAGGAACGCCTATACGCATGATTGGCACCAACTGGGATATCACGCTGCAAGCTCAGCAGCGACAAAGGTTTATTTCGCTTGCCGAAGAAGCCGAAAGCGCCAACGAAGCCAAAAGCGCTTTCCTCGCCAACATGAGTCACGAAATAAGGACTCCGATGAATGGCATCATAGGGATGACGGGACTTCTTCTAGACACCAAAGGCCTCAGCAAGGAACAGCGAGACTACGCGGAAACGGTTCGCGCCAGCAGCGAATCGCTCCTCTCGCTGGTCAACGATATTCTCGATTTCTCGAAAGTCGAAGCAGGCAAAATGGATCTAGAGTATGTGGAGTTCGATCTGCGCGACACTCTCAACGACTTCGCCTCTCTTCTCTCCGTCAAAGCCGAAGAAAAAGGTCTTCGCTTCGACTGCGATATCAATACCCCCATTCCCTCCACCCTAATCGGCGATCCGGGGCGACTCCGACAAATCCTAATCAATCTCGCCGGCAACGCCATCAAGTTCACCAACGAGGGATCTATTTCCGTCAACGCGGCAGCTATAGAATCGGATAGCGATTCAATAGGTATCCGCTTTTCTGTGACGGATACAGGGATTGGCATCCCGAAAAGTAAACTGGACAATCTCTTTGAAAGTTTCACCCAGGCCGATACCTCTATCACACGTAAATTTGGAGGAACCGGACTCGGCCTCGCGATCTCTAAGCAGCTCGCCGTTTTGATGAAAGGTGAGATGTCTGTCGCCAGCGAGGAAGGCAAAGGCTCTGAATTTAGTTTCACCGCTCGTTTCGGCCTCAAGCAATCGACATCGAATTTCGAAGACCGATTAGCAAAAGGCGCTCGAATCGTTATCGCAAGCGACAATCAAACGCGACAAGCGAGAATCGCAGATCATCTGAGTTCTTGGGGAATTCAATTCGAAGAGTGTCGGAATGGCCCTGACCTATTCGCGAAAATATGCCCAGAAGACCACTACGATCCCGCCTTCAACGCCGTAATTATCGATTCCTTGCATTTCGGTATCGAGTCATGAGTGATCGTAGTTGGTGCTCGTGCTCGGCTCGTTACAACCAGCCTGGGACATGGGTACAGACTTGCGAGGTTGTGGAATGCACTCGACACAAAGGGGCG
>JBCCZW010000334.1:0-5392 GCA_039186805.1 Verrucomicrobiota bacterium | reverse complement strand
GCTATTGTAGCTTCCATACTTGTCCGATTTGTCGATGGTCGAAAAGCCCGGACCCAGCAGCGAAGTATAGGTTTCGTAGTCTTTCGCATTTACCGCTTCGTCAGCGACCGCAAAAAGATCGACGATACTCTCTTCATTCAGGCCCGTCGCCATGTACCCATAGCCGCGACCGGTCGTCTCGCAACCGGACCAAAGACCCGCCGCAGACGCCAATAAAATGCAAATTGAAAGGACTTTCATAACTGATGAGCAGACTTCTTCGGTCTCAAAAGCAATCCTACCTCTGCGAGCGGCGACGACAATACAACTTTACTCAGATTAAAAAGAAACTAGCAGCCAGCCCGGCAACGAACTCATTAATTCCGGGACAGAAGTGAACCGCAGCGCTGGAATGACCGGACGGGCAGGCCTCGTCCGTAACACGCTATCATCTTGAGAAATAGCGATTTAAACCGTAGACGATCCACTCTCTCTTTAACGAAGGTGGAACGGTTTCCCAAATTCTCCTAAAGAAAAACCGGCCACTTTGCTCAGCGCTGGTAGTAGGTTTCTAAATGCCCCTCGAAACTCCACGCGACGAGCAATTCTTCCAAACTTTTCTCAAACACGAAGAAGATTTGAAGGTCTATGCCCGTTCCCTTCTACCGACCTGGGAAGCCGTCGATGAAGCCATGCAAGAAGCAAGCCTCGTCATCTGGCGAAAATACGACCAACTCCGGCGCAGCGAGGAATTTCTACACTGGGCTAAAGTCATCGTGCGCTTCGAATGCCTCAAAGCGCGACGAACACATGCCCGCGACCGACACACCTTCTCGGACGACGTATTTGACCTCATTGCGGAAGAAGAGCCCGCAACCGATGAAGTCTCGCTAGTCCGCGAAAGAGAAGCTCTCGAAACATGTCTCGGTAACCTGGAACCGAACCAACGCGAACTCGTTCTTCTCCCTTATCGAGGACATGGTTCTGTCGCCCAACTCGCCACTCAATCCGGGCGAACTACCAACAGCCTCTACAAGAAAATCCGACGTATTCGAGAGATCCTTACAAAGTGCGTCAGTCGACGCCTTTCCGAATCGAAAATTTAGACCCAACGCAATATGAGCCGAGAAGAAGAACAATGGCATAAGCTCATTACCAAATACCTATCGGGCGACGCCTCTGAGGATGAACTCGCAGAGCTTGAGGAAACTCTCCGGCAAAGCTCTCAGGCTCGCAGACTGTACCACGAGGCGATTCGCTTTGATTCCTACCTTCGCCGCGAAGCCGAAAAACCTAGCTCCCAAACACCCGAAGCGAAAGCGGTTTCCTCTATCCAAAGGATCCATCCAGCGTTTTGGTCGGCAGTAGCGACGATCGCCGTTTTGCTTTCCGTTCTAGCCTGGAGCCAAACAAAGACACCTTCTCACGTGGCGACTCTTGTCTCCAACGAAAACGCCGCGTGGGAAAGCGCCCTCCCCACCACTCCAGGATCTGCCCTGACTCCCGGTCGCCTCGATCTAAAGGCGGGAATCGCCACCGTTCGATTTAATTCGGGCGCCAAAGTCCACCTAGAGGCCCCTGCTATTCTTGAAATTGAAACGACGATGAAAGCGCGTCTTCTCGCTGGTTCCGCAGTGATCGACGTTCCAGAACCAGCGATCGGCTTTATCATCGACACGCCTTCTGGCTACGCGGTTGATCATGGCACGCAATTCGCCGTGAGCGTCGATCAGATAAACGCCAAAGCGGACTTTGAGGTCCTGGATGGGGAAATTTCGGTCCACTTGCCCGACAACCATAAATCTGCTTATCTTGATGGAAAAGGCGAGGCGGCAACTGTATCCAACAATACGTTACGAACTTTCTTTGCAGAGGAAGAACGCGAAGAAGATCTTCGGCCAAATGTTTTTCGCCTAGGCACCGATGGTCGCTCCGGAAGCGTCGTCCGCAACAATCGGAAGACCAAGAAACGCATCCAACCGCAGCTCCTTACTGTCAAATCCACTGACCGTGAAGGATGGGACCATCGATCGTTCTTCACTATCGATCTGGAAGACGCTCCACTCGCATCGTCCGATCAAATCTACCTTCGCCTCAATCTCGTCCCTCGAGGCTGGGGTTTCGCCTACTCCCTGCCCAAAGTAAATCGTTTCGATATCTACGGGTTCCCCAACGCATCGAATATAGACTGGCAGGACGACCCCATGTGGGAAGACGCCCCTCAATTAGAAGAAGGCCTTTTGCTGGGTAGCTTCGAAGTGCCGCGGTCCCAAGAGCGTGGCAGCTTCGGGATAGGCACCGCTGAGCTCCGTGACTTCGTAAGCCAAAATCAAGGGAATGAAGTCACTTTCCTAATCGTCCGGGAATTCTCTGAAAACAAATCCCAAGTCCCCGGTTTAACCCACGCGTTTGCGAGCGACTACCACGCCGAAGCAGCCGGGCCTTCACTGGAGTTCACCTTAAGTCAGTAATGAGTATTCTTATTTCAAATACGTCTAGATGTCACTGACAACTAGCGCCCTTTAACCATCCGCCAAAGATATAAAACATGAATATAGATAGACGCTTATTTCTAAAAGGGATTGGAGGTGTTCTCTCACTGCCAATGTTGGAGTCTATAGCGACTGCCGCCACCATAGATAAGGTCGCCAACCCCACTCGCTTTCTAGTAGTCGGAAATCCATTTGGCATGCACCCCGAGAACTTTTTCCCATCCGACTTCGGGAAAAACTTCACGTTGCCTCATACGCTTCGTTCGATGGATTGGTTGAAGGATCGCATGACGATTCTCTCGCACACGGATCACAATATGGTCAGCGGACATGGTCGCGAGATCTCTTTCCTCAGCGGCGTTCTACCCACAACCGCGGCTGCTTACCCAGAGAAGAACATGTCGGTCGACCAGATCGTCGCCCGCCACACGGGTAGCAAAGTCCGCTACCCTTATGTAAACGCATCTCTCGGCAGTAACATCCACATGAGCTGGAATTCCAACGGCATTGCGCTGGAACCGATTACCGACCCGCAAAAACTTTTCGACCATTTATTCTTAAACCTCACAGCGCAGGAGAAAAAGACGCGTCGCGAACTCATCTCCCGCAACGGCAGTATTCTCGACACAGTACGATCGCAACTTGCAGGTATCAAGAAACACGCGACCGTCAACGATCTCGAGCGTCTCGACCAATACGAAACCTCCGTTCGCTCATTGGAAAAGAACTTCTCCAACCGAGCAAACTGGATCGATAAAGACAAACCTGCTTATGACATTTCTCACCATTTCAATGCCTTCGAGGTAACCGTCGAAAATCGCTACAACGCAATCTTCGACATGGTTTCATACGCTTTTGAAACCGACCTGACCCGCGTTGCCACAATTAGCTTCCCTGCCGATCTCTCCTACACGGATGTCGATGGCGTCAATCGTGGCTACCACGCTTGTACGCACAATGGCAAAAAAGAAGACGTCGTCTCGGAGCTCGTGTCGATCGAGTCCTTTCAGATCGCTCAGCTCTCTCGTTGTCTCCAGAAACTGGATTCAATCAAAGAGCCGTTCTCCGAAGGCAGTATGCTCGACAATACTGTAGTCCTATTCGGATCTGGCATGGGCTACGGAGGAACCCACTCCAATCGAAATCTACCCATTATGGTTGCGGGCGGCGGATTCAATCACCTCGGTCACGTCGATACGCAGAGCAAGAACGGCAAAAATATGCCTCTCTGCAACCTTTACCTCACTCTCCTTCAACGCTTTGGCGTGGAACGGGAAAAGTTCAATACCAGCACGGGAACCTTTGATCTCAGTTATGCGTAGTCCAAGACTCACTACACTCCTCGCAATCACCATCATCGCCGCTCCTTTCGCTGCGGCGGATTGGGAGCTCGTAAAGCAACACTGTTCCCAATGCCACAACGATGATAAGCTCAAAGGCGATTTTAGCATTAGTCATTTAGGGCACTTCCCCAGCGATAGCGCTTCATTCCTCTGGGAAGATAGCCTTGATTACGTTAAGCTCGAGGAAATGCCGCCTCCGGAAAAGAACGAGATGACTCTTGCCGAACGCGAACGGCTCGTCGCGTTCCTCGCCACTCAGATAAGCGACTATCACGAGACTGCGGAATTTGATTTCACGACCGAACCTCGCCGACTCAACAACCGCGAATTAAAGAACAGTATCAGCGACGTTCTCCTCATCGAAGACATCGGTACAAACCAACCAGCATCCAGCCTCTTAGGCGACAGTCTCTACAAAGGTTTCGATACCAACGGCGATACCCTCGGTCTCAGCGAGTATCATATCGAACAATATATAAATGCAGTTCGGGCCATCGTCGACTCGACCATTCTGGAATCAGACCAACCTAAAGCGAAAACGATAAAGGTCAGCTCCCAAAACCTAAAGGTTACGGATCTAGGTAACCGGCGTCGCGATGAAAGAGCCAACCGGACTCCGGAGAGTATCGAAATTCTCGATATAAGAAGGCATGCCTATTTCGACAACTTCGAAGTGGTTCCGGAAACCGGTCGCTACCATATTAGACTTCGGGCGATGGGCGTAGATCGTACGGTCTACGACTCTGAGAGGACGGGCCACTACGAAGGAGACCCCATTACACTCCGCGTGCACCTAGGGGATCGCAAACTGGACTTCGACCTACCCGATGAGCAAGTCAGAGAGATCGCGATTGATGAATGGCTGGCTAAAGGCACGCAGATCACCATCTCCTACCTCACCGACGGGCTTCGCCTTGTTGGCAATGGGAACTTCAAGTTCCAGTATCGTATTGCTCACGATTACACTAAGGAGAACGATCCCGAGCTCTACAACTACGTGGTCGAGAACGAAGTCCCCCATGCAAAATACCGAGCCGGGGTGCCCAACCATTGGGTTCATTGGACAGGATACTGGCAGGGTCCGCGCCCGCGCCTCTTCGATGCGAAGGTCGAAGGTCCTCTCTATGAGTCCTGGCCCCCCAAGCGTCAGATTGCCCTCATTGGCGAAACGCCAAGCGTCGATAATGCAGAAAACATTCTCCTCCCCATCGCGACGCGAGCTTGGCGTCGCGAAGTGTATCCAGGAGAACTGGACAGCGTCGTCAAGCTAGTCCAAAGCAAGGCGGAAGAGCTCGGAACGATTGGAGCCTTTAAAGAAGGGATAGTCGCTCTGCTCGTTTCTCCATCTTTCCTACTCATCAATCCGGAAGAAGGAACTGCAGCGGATATCTTTGCGGCCAAGCTGAGTTATTTTCTAGAAAGCACTGGACCAAACGCTCGCTTACTCGAAAAGGCCCGAACAGGACGGCTTGCCGATTTCGCAAGCGTGCGGCAGGAGATTCAAGGCCGAGATCCGGCTTCAGCGTCAAAAGGAAAGCCATTTTGTCTGGCATCCCTTCCCAGCCGGCAAGATGCAGG
>JBCCZW010000333.1:0-5412 GCA_039186805.1 Verrucomicrobiota bacterium | reverse complement strand
GCTAGCGTTTCCAGCTCTTGCCTTGGAACCCCCGCAAAACCCCGCCCCGTAATGTTGACCCTTCACCGCCCCATCTGTTTGGCGTTTAGCGGCCTGATTTGCCTTCAAGCGTTTGCGGATGTGGAGCTCCCGGAGCCTGAGGGCGTCCTGCTGATGTCAATCGAGTTGAAGGAAAGCGCGTTCAGTGGCGTTCCCGCGGGCAAGCACGGCTACTTTCTTTATGTGAAAGATGCGGGCGCCTTCGTGAGAGGTCCCTTGGTGACGGGCTATCGCTATGACAACGGAAAACTCATCGACGTCTTTGGAGGAGGAAGCTCGGGGTCGGTTTGGTTTCTGGAAAAACTGGAGGATTTGGGAGTACGGCCTTTCGAATACTCCAGCGCCTTGGCGTCTGCTCGGATTTTGGAATCGCAGGATTCGTCTGGCGTTGAAATGGATGAGGCGGCTCCGGTTGGGATGAACGATGGGACGTACGAGATTTCGTATTCTTATCAAGGAGTCTCTGTGAAGTTTAGCGAAGAAAACCCTGGGCCCGTGCTGAGAAGGTATTCAAAGTATAATGACAATATTTCGCAGTTTAGCGAATTGGTGAATCTCATGAGTACTTACTATGGTCTCATGAAGATTGGGATGTAGATGTCTTTCATTTCTATCGCGTTTTGAAGGGGTGAGATGGATGATAGAAGATGAGAATGGACGATTGAGGATTTTGCGGTCGCAAACGAGCGTGTTGGAAGAGATTTGGTAGATGTTTCGGCTTCCGCTTTGGGGATTGATCGTTAGCGTGCGGGGATTGTGTTTAGGATCTTACGTTTTTATTTCGCTCCCGTTTGTTTTTTTTCTCCTTCGATTGCTATCTGCTTTATGGGTGGGTGCTTACTCATCAGCGGTTGCAGCGATGGAGATACGAGCGTTAGGGAATTGAGGAACGAGGCTCGAATCGTGGAGGGCGTCGCGAGTCATCGAGGCGAACAGGTCGCAATCGATTTCGAGAGGGATAGAAAGCAGTTGGGGATCTTCGAATCGCTTTTTAGGGAAATGGAAGAAGAGATGGATGGACTTCGCCAGTCGGTGGGACTCAACAAAAGAGGGTATTACACGACCGATGAACATGACCAGGTGATGGGTTTGCTGTTTCGTTATCTGGTGGCTCGAGAGGCTTCATGGGATTTGATATCGATTCATGGCGAGTATTCGAAAACTGGCGACGAAGATGAGCGGGCGAAATCTACTTTGCTTGCTTTGTGGGCGGCGTCCATGCTGCGTGATACATCGGCGACAATGGTGAATTTGTTTTACGCTAACGAGGAAGTGGTGAAGAAACTGAATGAGGCCAATCATGAGATGGGCGTTTCGAAGGGTACTTTTCAGAAGATCTTTATGCAGTTGACCTCGGGAGCGTCTATTGGAGCGGTGGATGACGCTTTTGAGGCTTTTGGCGAAGCGCGACAAGAGAGGACGAGTCCGATTGGTCGACTGGAGCGCTCGGAAAAAGCCTGGGAAATGGTGTGCGACCGAATACCACTCTATTACGAGAGTTCGAAAGAGAAGATCGATGCGCTGTTATTGACGAGCGCGATTGGACTGCCGCGTACCCGCAACGCGATACGGCACTCTGAAACGGTGAAGTCGGTAAGCCAACGATTGGATGGACTGATGGAAGAGCTTTATGCCACGCGTGGGAAGATCTCCGATACCTTTACCGGGTTGAAGAGTCCTCTTTCCGAATTGGCGGTATTTAGCGAAAAGCAGAAGAAGGAGCTGAAAGCGTATCTGAAACCTGGAGACATATTACTGACTTACACCGAGGGTTACATGAGCAATGTATTTCTGCCGGGTATGTTTAAGCATGGGATCACTTATGTAGGTTCGGTAGCGGAGAGAAGCGAACTCGGCTTGGAGGACTTTAATGTTTCGAAGCTGCCAAGGTCAAAGCAAGCGGCATTCTACAGGGCGGTGGGAACTTCGGAGATCGAGGACGGGAAGGAGGCAGATCTCGTCGAAGCGGTGGCGGCAGGCGTCATCTTCAATTCGCTACAGCATATTCTGGATACGCACACGAATCGCCTCTTAGTGTTGCGGCCGCAATTGAGTCGAGAGGAGCTGCAGGATCAGTTGGCTAAGACGCTTCTTTTAGTCGGTGACGATTATGACTTTAATTTCGACTTCACGAATGGATCGAGGCATTGCTGTACGGAGGTGGTTTATCGGGCCTTGCATGGCAAGGGACGGATTAATTTCGAACTGGTATCCAGAATGGGGCTACAGACCTTAAGCGCGGACGATATTATCGCCGGATTTATGGACTTCCCGGGGCAAGCGTTTGAGTTTGTGCTCTTTGCAGAAGAGGAAGGTAGAGGCTCTGCGAAGGCTAGAATTTACAGCGGGGAAAAGGGTTTTTCGTTTTTCAGGAAGCGATGGAGTGAGCGGTAGGGGACGGGGGACAGGAGACAGGGGACGGGAGACAGGAGACAGGGGACAGGGGACGGGAGACAAGGGGGGAGAGAGGGGGGGTGGAGGTCTGAGGTCTGAGGTCAGAGGTCTGAAGTCGGAGGTCTGGGTTGGGGGTGGCTGGTGTAGCATCGAGCGTGAGCTCGATGAATGGGATCTGGGTCATCGGGCTTACGCTCGATGCTACTTTGGGGACTTTAGTTGCTTTTCGATCTCTTGGCGGGCGACTTCGTAGATATATGCGTCGTTGGCGGTTTGCTCGATCGTGAGCTCGATGTCCGGCTTTAGGCCGTTGCCTTCGAGGCGCTTTCCGCTGGGGGTGACGATTTCCCAAACTGGGAATTGGAGCGAGAACCCATGGGGAAGCCTTTTGAAGTTGCTGGCGAGGAGCGCTCCGCGGGTCTTCCGGCCAATGATGGTAGCTCCGACGATTTCTTGCATCGCGGCAGGAAAGATATCCCCTGCGCTGGCGCAGTATCCGTCAGTAAGCACTACGACAGGTCCTTTGAAAACGGATACAAGGCCCCAGGGCTTTCCTTTTTCTCCGTAGGGTAGGAGCGACTTGATGTCCGGTTTAGCGAGATTGGTCTTTCTTTTGGCTTTCTCGTAGGATGAGCGATCGATGCGGATGTGGAAGGCTTGCTTGAAGGGGCTGAATCGCGAAGCGAGGTGCAGGTAATGGTGGATGAAGCCTCCTCCATTGCCGCGGATATCGACGATGATCCCGCGAGCTTTTTTGGTTCGGCGAACGAGTTGGGAGATTTTTGGAAGCTTATACTGCTTGTGACCGAAGGACATGACGCGGAGGAGGGCGATCTCGCCTTCGAGCCATTCTAGCGTCGGCGGGTCGGAAGGCGTGTAAGATGAGATCTGTATCCGTTTTTCGAATATTTCGTCGTTGCGACTCCACTTCATATGCCGTTCGGTCGCGTTGGGGTCGCGGTGCTTGTAGGCTTCGTCGGGGCCGTAACCATCGATTTCGAGGATGAGGTCGAGCTTGCGTATGCCTGCTTGGTAGGCTGGGGAGTTCTGCGCGATCCGGGTAACGAGGTAGCCTTGGTCGGTTTTGCTGGAGTACACCCCGATCAGGCCTATTTGTTTGGCTTGGCGAAAGGCTTTGGCTTGCTGAGGAGGAGAGATAGAGAGGTGGGAGATGCCGAATTCGGAAAGGGCTTTTTGAATGGCTCGTGAGAACTGAATCGGACTTTCGGCGTCGTCGATTGCCTCTTGGTGCTTTTCTCGGTGCGAGGACCAGGCGGAGAAGTCGGTATTGAGAGCGAATGCCCGGTTTTGGAGGACGTCGCCTATCTGATCGAGGATAGATTCTTTTTGGGCGGCGGAGAGGCTGCTGAGGGCATCGTCGGCCTTAAGTGGATCGACGAGCCATGCGATGGAAAACAGAGCGAAAACGATTCGAAGGTAACTAAATGGATGATGCGCTGCTTTAGGCATAGCGTTGTGAATTTGCTGCAGACAAGGGGCGTGAGCAAGCGTTTCGTAGAAATGGAGGGCTTCTGTGAAACATTGCAGTGAAGCCGAGTTCAGAGGAGAATACTTTGCGGGCGACGATTCGGATTTGAGGCGCTGACTTGTGCTTGCGGGGTCGGCGCCCTGGCCTACAGTTCCCTGATTAAGAGTATGTCTGATAAGAGTTCAGAGAATTCGATTTCTGCTTCGTCCGGCTCGTTGAGCGCGGAGGGCGCGATGGATTTTCTCTTGTTGGAGGATCGCTATTGGAAGCGAAATGCGGTCTGGGCAGGCGTTGGGGGGACCTTGATTTTTCATATTCTCGTGGCGGCTTGGCTTGGAGCGAATCGATTTGAGGTGGAGCGAGCTCCGGTGTTTAATCCGTACAATTCGTACGAAATCGAGTTGATCGCGGAGCCTATCGAAGAGGCTGAGGAATCTCGTTTCGTGACGACGAACAAAGGCGTTGCCGAGAATGTGCCGGACAACTTGGATAACTTCGGAGCGAGGAATCAGCAAGCGGCGCAGGAAGAGGCTCCCGATTCGATAGACCCGGACAATCGGCCGAGTTCGGAGGGACGTTTTAATCGGGATTCTCACGAGAGCATTACGGGCGATTTAGTTCCAGAGGGGGTAGCTGGGGGCGCTCCGCGCTTTCCGCAGGCGAGTGATTTTATGCCGCCCAACAGCGTGCAGGAATTGACGAATCAGGATTTGTTCGATCCCGGGTTTCAGGCTCCCGAGGCGAGTTCGAGCGTAGATCCAGTGACCGAGGAGAGCTTGAGTGAGGACGGTTTTGCGGGATCAACCGTACAGGGCGAGGAACGCGTGGGAGAGATTGTCGACCCTTTTGAAGTCGAGGAGCCGGTACCGGTCGTAGAGGAGGAGCCATTGGGAGACGTTTCGGAGATTGTGGAGGAAGTGATTGACCCGATCGTCGAAGAAGAGCCCTCCGAGATCTTTGAGCCGATTGAAGAAACGGTTCCGTTTGATCCCATTTTGAATCCAAGGCCGCGGCCTAGAGTCTATCGGACGGCGGATATCGCAGTTAGGACTAACCGGGCAGGCGTGTCGCGCTTAGGACAAAGCGCAGTCGATGCGGTACAGTCGATTGGAGGTCAGTACAGCGAGCGATTGTTTGAAGCGATCGATATTCGATGGGATGCGTTGGCTGAGGGGAAGGACAGCCATGAGATCAACACGATGGCCAAGATACGCTTCGATTTGTACAAGAATGGTATGGTGGAGAATGTGGAGGTCCTGAGGTCGACGATGAGTTCCGTGGGGGAGACGCTCTGTAAACGCGCAATCGTGGAAGGTCAGCCGTACGAGCCCTGGCCGGATGAGATGATGCACGTATTTGGAGATAGTCGCGAGATTGTAGTGTATTTCTACTACGATACTGAGGAGTGAATCTCAGGGGACAGGGGACAGGGGACAGGGGACAGGGCACGAGCGCCGCGTCGATCTCGACTCGATCGGTGGAACCATCGG
>JBCCZW010000332.1:0-5451 GCA_039186805.1 Verrucomicrobiota bacterium | reverse complement strand
GCGGTCAGGGTGCGCGCCGATGGACTTTTGAAGATCGGTTATATAGAGTAGCTTGTCGTTCCGTTCGCTGGTGAGGTCGAAGGAGCGGCTAAGGTGCATGAAGCGGATGAGCGGCTCGCGTAGCTTGCCTCGAGTGGGGTCGATGAGGAATGAGCCGCTGCGCGCTTCGGGGTCGAGCAGGATGGCTTTGGCGACCGCGGCCAGGTTTCCGCGAACGCCGTTTCCGTCGTCTTCGAATACGGCAGCGACGCGATCTATGTATTGGGGAGAGGGGTTGGAGCAGGTGATACGCTGTATCAGCCGAATGGATATGAAAGGAGCGGTATTCGGGTGATTGAAGAGGACGTCTAAGGCTTGCTCTACATCCGGTCTGGTGTTTTGACCGGCCGGGAGAACGGTACCGTCCACTAGCGTCTTTTCTCCCTTGTCGTGGCGGTTGTTATTCACTGCCATTGGATCGACCCAGTTGTCGCCTTCCCGGTCTTCGACATCATCTCGTTTTGGGGCCCGTATGTAGCCAGTGAATACGCGAGCGAGCTCGGTGATGTCGCTATTGTCGTAGGTGGGTATGGGCTCATCGTTTTCGTCTAGCTTGAGCGAGCCATCGCGGTTGAGCTCCCAAAGGCCGATAGTGAAGAGCTGCATGACCTCGCGGGCGTAGTTTTCGTCGGGCTGTCGCGTGCCGCTGTTGTTGGCCTTCTGATTGTTTACGTAGGTGAGGTAGCGTCCCATTTTGGGGGACTCGGTTACGTCTTGGAGGAGGTCGCGATAGTTGCCGGTAGCGTGTCTGACGTAGTGATCGTAGTAGGTCGCCCATTCATCGAGGTAGCCGTTGTTGTTGGAGCCTTCTTCGCCTAGTACGATGATTTGGAAGAGCGCCCAAGCCATGCGGTGTCTGAGTTGGTCGGGGCTGTTGAGGTTTACTTCGAACCAAAGCATGCCTTTGCCGTGGCGCTTGCCGATGGGGAAGTCGTCTTGGAAATTGGCGAAGGGCGGAAACTGGGCGGCCGTGTCAATATGGAAGGTAGGCGGTAGGGCGATTTGGGCGTCGATCCATGCCTCGAAGTCTAGGTCGCTGGCGAGAAGGGCGTCGATTTCGGACTGTTTGGGTCCGAAGGTCGCATGCTTTAAAAAGCGAACCGCTTGAGCCTCGTTTAAGAGAGTGGCGTCGGTGAAGGCTCTGAGGCGAAAGAAGCGAGCGGTTGAGGTGGGAAAGTCGAATTTGAGAACGGTCTCCTGCTCCACGATGTTGGCGCCTTGGTCCGGGACGGCCTGCCATTCGGTTGGGCCGAGTTTCCAAACGAGTGGCGTCCATTTGCCGTTTTCCGAAAGGTTGGCTTGGGTTTCGAAAATGTAGGCGACATCTTGGCGGCCTTTGAAGTCCAGACGCAGGAGGGCTTCGTTACCTTCGTTGACGATGTAGGGTTGTTCGTCTGGATTGAGTGGGGAGTTCGCTGCAGCAGCGTCTCGGCCGAGGGCGTAGAGGTAGAACAATTCTGGGTTATCAGCGGGAGAGCCGGGAACTTCCGCTAGCCAATCGGGATAGTTGATGGGGAGCTCGGCCCGGGCAGAGAATATTGCTATTGAAAGCGTCGCTATCGGTAGCGTTCTTCGAAACGTAATGAAGCGCGGCATATTCGGGTTTGGTGAAGACGGTTGTAGTGAAAACGGATTGGACGGTGAATTCTTTACGGGTTGTGTGGGGAAATTACTGTGAATTCACGCGTTTGGTATTTGGCCAAACTAATAAGTGTGAATGATTTAAAGTAAAGGGAAGCCCTTCGAGTAGACTAACTAAGACGGACCCTTAGTGTCTTTTGGATTCGTAAAATGCGTAGTTCGCGCAGAGAAAGGTATGAAAATAGTAGAAGCGCTTAGATTTCTGACTGAACAACCTGGAGAATTATTGGAGAGGGACCGGAGCTGGGATCTGGCTGGGAGCAGTTTTTTGGCCTTGAGGCGTTCGCGCGGATTGCTGGCTGATTTGGACCGATAAGGGGTGAAAAAAGTCGCGGATCAGAAAAGCTAGTAAACTGGCGCATCTGAACCCCGGTTCGTGTTGGAACTTCCGAGCTTTGCGGGTTTTGCATAGGCTACGGCCTAACGACTCGTTTGCTCAAGAAAGGATCGACTGGGACGGTCGAGCGACGGCAATTTACAGTTTTGGATAAGGACTAGCTTTGTCGCTAAGCGTCCTTGGATTGGTGCTTTAGCTTCCGCTTCAGGCCGGCGAGGCGAGTTTGGACGTTTTCGAGTTCGCGCTCTAGATGGGTGAGGTCGTCTTCGAGGGTGGCCTGACCTAGTTTTGCGATGTGGGCTTGCTCGCTTTGTTCTTCCGCTTCGATCTGAGCTTCCTGCATGCCGTTCATGATGACTCCAATGAAGAGGTTGAGCATGACCATCGTGCCGAATAGAACGAAGGAAACGAAGTAGGCTGTGGAGATGATAGGCTGGGCTTTGCTTTCGACGATAAGGTCTAGCTTGCCGTCATACCCGTATTCAGCAGCTCCATACATATTGATGTACATTAAGTCCGTCCAGTCTTCGAGCGTGACGACGCGAAAGAGGGAGAGGAGAGAGTCTTGGAGCGTGCCGAAGTGGAGGGGGTCGTTTTTGCTGAAGAGCATGGTGCCGGTTACTCCGTAGATGTAGAAAAGGATTGATAGAAGCAGTCCTACATAGACCATTGAGGGCAGGCTGCGCAGAAGGGCTCCGACGAGCAGCTGGAGCTTGGGAAGAACGGTGATCAGGCGGAGTACGCGAAGGATGCGCGCTAGGCGCAAGACGGCGATGTATTGGGCTTGAAATGGGAGGAAGCAAACGGCGACGATCAGGAAATCGAAAATATTCCAACCATCTTTGAAATAGCGCCAGGGCTTTTTTCCTTCTGCAAGTACTTTGATGACAATTTCTATGACGAAGATGCCGAGTACCGTCTTGTCTATGAAACCGATGAGCCTGCCGTAATCGGCTTGGATCGCGGGATAGGTGTCCAAGCCAATGGCGATGGCGGCGACAAGGATAACGCCGACGATGGCGTTTTGGAACCAATTGGAGGTGTGGATTCTCGTGAAGAAGTCGCTCATGGGAATGCGATGTTTATAGCCGCGGCGAATTAGAGTGAGTGGGAGACTGAGGATCAAGCTAGAGTTTGGCGGAAATCCAGATACGAAAAAAGCTGAAGGTCGGCGACCGGATCAGCTTTGGAGGGCGTTTGGGCGCCAGCTGGCAATGCGGACCTACCAGCGGTAGGGATCGTCTAAGCGCGAATTCCGTATTCAAGAGTAAAATACTGGGGGCTTAGTGAAGCGAGTGGTTCTTTTAGTTTTTCTATTTCTTCGGCAGCGCCGTGGACTTCGAGTCGATTGACGCTAGCGGTGCCGTCGAGGAACTCTTGCAGGAGTTCGCCGACGTTAGAAAGATGGTCGAGAAGGCCTTCGGCTCCTTGATAGGCTTCGCGGCAGTGTACGGCCGACCCGTCGAAGCTGAAACCGTAATAGAGGCATTTATCTTCGCTTTTAGTGAGCGCGACGAAGCGTTCGCAGTATTCGCGGGCAGTCGATTCTTTGCCTTCGGCGATAGTGAAATAAGGGTGAATGCTGACGACGTTGTCTGTAGTGGCCATAGTGTTACTGGTTGGGATTTTAAGTAAGAGAGGAGAGAGTTTGGCGGGCGAATTTTTAGAAATCGATGACAAAGATCCGTGGTTGGAGAAATAAATCTAATTGATCGGAGCTGCTGGGAGATCTACGAACACGCCTTAAGGAATTGAGTGTCGCGAGTTAGGGATTTGTCATTTCGCTCCTGCCTTTGGCGCCCTTTCCCAATGTCCTATGAAGATTCTCCTGAGTTTAGTGGCGGTCGCAGTTTGGACTTCGATGGGCTCGCGGATTGTGGAGACTGGCGCGCGGAATATCGTTTGATAGGGGCTGACGAGTCGGTGGTCATGTTGGTCTGCGATAATGGGTAACCCGTTCGCGATTCAAAGAGTCTACTTCTGGGAATCGACTTACATATGAGCATTTTGGCGTTTTTCAGGAGCAGAGGATTTCGGCTTGGTTTATTCGGATTGGGGCTTGCGACGCTAGGGTTGGGAGCGGGCTTGTATTGGGCGATTTTCGCGCAGGTAGTCAACGACGATAGGGGATTCGAGAATACGTTGAAGATTCCGCCCTTGATGCAGTTTGAAGAACCGGAGAAGGGGACTAAGGCATTCGATCTGGTTGTGAGTAAGGGGATTACTGAATTTTTCGACGGCAAGCCGACGGAGACTTGGGGCGTCAATGGGGCGTACCTAGGGCCAACCATTCGAGCGAAGAAAGGAGAGAGGCTAATTCTTAAGGTTAGGAACCTTTTGGATGAGGCGACCACGATGCACTGGCATGGCATGCATGTTCCGGCGGCAATGGATGGAACGCCACATCAGAATATCGACCCTGGTGAGGAGTGGACGGCGGATTACAGGGTGACGCAGGAGGCGGGCACCATGTGGTACCACCCGCATGCCCATGGAAGAACGGCGACCCAGGTGTATCGGGGGATCGCGGGACTGATTTACTTGGATGATGATAATAGCGAAGGCTTGGATTTGCCGAGCGAATATGGGGTCGACGATATCCCCTTAGTGATACAGGATCGTTTGTTTGGAGAAGATGGGTCGATGCGGTATCAGATTCGTTCGGGGGCGTACTATGGAGATGAGATTTTAGTGAATGGCACGCATGATCCTCATGTAGAGGTGGAGGCTCGGAAGATTCGCTTTCGTATTTTAAATGGATCGAATGCGCGGATCTATCATTTCGGGTTCACGGATGGGCGACGCTTTCAGCAGATTGCCACGGACGGCGGCTTTTTGGAAGCGCCGGTAGATACGGATCGAGCGCGTTTGGCCCCGGGAGAGCGGGTGGAGATTGTGGTGGATTTTTCGGATGGGGAGAGCTGCGTTTTGAGGAGCTTTCCTGAGGGACCGCTCTGGGATGCGGTGGGCGGCTTGTCGGGGCGGACGATGAATCAGCAATTCGATATCATAGAAATGCGAGTGAAGCCCGCGACGCGCGAATCTCATCGAATACCTGAAAAATTGAATACGATTGCGCGGCTTAAGCGCGAGGATGCGGATAAGGAGCGCCCGATGGTGATGGGGGGAATGGTGATCAATGGAAAATCGATGAATATGATGCGTATCGACGAGCGTATTCAATTGGGAGATACGGAGGTGTGGCGCGTGCAGAATGTTACCGGTCGGAGTCATCCTTTTCATGTGCATTTGGTTCAGTTCCTAGTGCTTGATCGAAACGGGCGACCGCCTTCTCCCTTGGAGGCAGGCTGGAAGGACACAGTGCTGCTGCACTCAGGCGATGCAGTGAATATTATTATGAAATTCGATCAGTATGCGGATCCGAAAGTACCCTATATGTATCATTGCCATATCCTGGAGCATGAGGATATGGC